>CANGZG010000042.1 GCA_947458415.1 Comamonadaceae bacterium
ATGTAGAAGTTGCGCACATGGTTGTGCACAAAGTACTGGGCGATGTCGCCCATGACCTTCAAGCTGAACTCGGTGGAGAAGAGGCAGGTGTTCTGGCCTTGGTCTTCTTTCAAGATGTCGGCTTGCACCGTGCCGCGCACGTTTTGCAACACCCAAGTTCGGATGTCTGCGGCTTCGGCGGCCGTGGGCTCTCTGCCTTTGTCCGCGCGGAATTTGTCCAGGTTTTGGTCGATGGCGGTGTTCATGAACATCGCCAAGATCGTGGGCGCCGGACCGTTGATGGTCATGGACACGCTGGTTGCAGGAGAACACAAGTCAAAGCCGTCGTACAAGGCTTTCATGTCCTCTAGCGTGGCAATGCTGACACCGGAGTTACCGACTTTGCCGTAGATGTCAGGCCGTGAATCGGGGTCGTTGCCGTAGAGCGTGACCGAATCAAACGCGGTGGACAGGCGCTTGGCTGGCATGCCTTCGCTCAACAATTTGAAACGGCGGTTGGTGCGGAAAGCATCGCCTTCACCGGCAAACATGCGGGTCGGGTCTTCGTTGTCGCGTTTGAAAGCAAAGGTGCCTGCGGTGTAAGGATAGCGCCCGGGTACGTTGTCGAGCATCAGCCATTGCAAGATGTCGCCATGGTCGTGAAACGTGGGCAATGCCACTTTGCGCACCGGTGTGCCACTCAGCGAGCGGGTCACCAAACTGCTGCGGATTTCTTTCTCGCGCACGGTGACCACCAATTCATCACCCGCGTAATCTGCTTTTAATTTGGGCCAATCGGCGAGCAAGCCACGGGCATCTGCATCCAAGCGTTGTTCGCGTTCGCCCGCCAGCGCCAGCGATGCTTCCGCGGCACGCGGTTTATTGGGTTTGCCCTCGGCCAACATGGCGCTGGCCGCTGTGAGTTGCTGCACTTCACGCGCGAGTTGCGCTTGCACGCGGGCGCGGCGTTTGTAGCCACGCACCGTGTCGCTGATTTCAGCCAAGTACCTGCTGCGCGAAGAAGGCACGATCGGGGTTTGGTGCGAACTGTGGCGCACATTCGCCAAGGGCAGCCGTGCGTGTGGCAACGACAACCCCAACGCTTGCAAGCGCGGTTTCATGGCTTGGTAAAGCGCGGTCACGCCGTCGTCATTGAAATGCGCGGCCATGGTGCCAAACACGGGCATGTGTTCGGTGGGCGTGGTCCAAGCCTCGCGGTTGCGTTGCACTTGTTTGGCCACATCGCGCAACGCATCGGCCGCGCCTTTGCGGTCGAACTTGTTGATGGCGACAAATTCTGCAAAGTCCAGCATGTCGATCTTTTCCAATTGGCTGGCTGCGCCGAATTCGGGTGTCATCACGTACATCGGCACGTCCACATGCGGCACGATGGCGGCATCGCCTTGGCCGATGCCAGAGGTCTCCACCACCACCAAATCGAAACCGGCGCATTTGACGGCGGCAATCACATCGGGCAAGGCGGCGCTGATTTCGCTGCCAAATTCACGCGTGGCCAATGACCGCATGAAGACGCGTGCGCCTTTTTGCCAGGGAGAAATCGCATTCATGCGAATGCGGTCGCCCAGCAGTGCGCCCCCACTTTTGCGTCTGGACGGGTCAATCGAGATGACGGCGATGCGCAATTGGTCTTCTTGGTCGAGCCTGAAGCGGCGGATCAATTCGTCGGTGAGAGAAGATTTGCCAGCACCCCCCGTGCCTGTGATGCCGACCACTGGGATGTTCAATCCGCTGGCTTGGGCGCGCAATTGTTCGCGCAATGGGTGGATGGCGGGTGTCTCGCCCTCGAGGGCGGTGATGAGTTGCGCGAGCGCGCGCCAATGGTGTTCGGTGTGGCCTTGTATGGCGCTCACAGATGCTGGCGCATGGCCAGCCAAATCCGCGTCGCAGCGCATGATCATTTCGCCGATCATGCCTTGCAGTCCCATGCGCTGACCATCTTGCGGGCTGTAAATCCGGGTCACGCCATAGGTTTGCAATTCGTTGATTTCATCGGGCACGATGACGCCGCCGCCGCCGCCAAACACCTGAATGTGTGCGCCGCCGCGCTGGCGCAACAAATCGACCATGTATTTGAAATACTCGACATGGCCGCCTTGGTAAGAACTGATGGCGATGCCTTGCACGTCTTCTTGCAAGGCTGCGGTGACCACTTCGTCCACCGAGCGGTTGTGACCCAAGTGAATGACTTCGGCCCCCATGCCTTGCAAGATGCGGCGCATGATGTTGATCGCTGCATCATGCCCATCGAACAAACTCGCCGCAGTCACGAACCGCACTTTGTGTTTGGGTTTGTATTGGGACAAGGCTTTGAATTCAGCGGATAAATCGGTCATGGTGCAGGCGGGGTGAGCCGAACAAACAAAAAAGGACAGGGATTAGCGGCAGGTAAACGCCAAGTAGAAGTTGACGTAACGTCAATCATAGCGTTGTTTCCTGACAGGGACATGGCCCATTGCCAGAGGTTTTTGGCGCTGATGAAAACCGAAAAACCCCAAGGTTTATTGGCGTTTGGGCTGTGGGTGTTTGTGAAGCCCCGTCGCATCAGAAGCGGTGCTTGGGGTAGATTCGCGACACTTTGTGACCAGGAGGCCCCATGTTCAAACTGTTTTCTGCTTTGTGTGCATTGATTTTTCTGTTGTGTGCAGGTTTGCAGTGGAATGACCCCGACCCGTACCTGTGGATAGTGTTGTACGGTTTGGCGGCGGTGTCTTGCCTGATGGCGTTGCGCAACCGTCAAGCAACCCGCTTCAATGTGGGCTTGATGGCCATCTACGGTGGATATGCCGCGTATTTGTTTGCGGTCAAGGACGGTGTCTGGTCTTGGATGGTCGATCACCAGTTCGATTCACTGACCCAGTCCATGATGGCGACCGCCCCGTGGATAGAAAACACGCGTGAGTTCGGCGGCTTGTTCATCATGCTGCTGGTGTGTGCGGTCAATCTGTACGTGCAACGCAAGCGAACCGACAACGACTTCGACACCGCGCAGGCCCAGCCCAGCACCTGAGCCTGCATTGGGTTGGCAACTGAGCGCGGTCTCAACCGAACGAAGGCACGGCAGGGCGTACCGATAACCAGTCGCCAATCGCTTCCTCATAAGCCAACCCCAGGGCCAGCACAGCCAAATCCCCGCGGGGCTTGCCAATCAATTGCATGCCCATGGGCAAGCCTTGCGGGTTGAAGCCGCAAGGCACATTCAGCGACGGCAAGCCCGCCAAGCTGGGGTAGAGCACCACTTCCATCCAGCGGTGGTAGGTGTCCATGGTGACAGCGCCATTGGCGGTGTGAATCACCGATGGCCAGCGCGTGTCAATGGCAAACGGCCAGACTTGTGCGCTGGGCATCACCAGCACATCGTGGTCGTCAAACATCGTCAACACCTGTTGGTAAAAAGCGGTGCGTTCGGTGCTGGCTTGCAAAAAGTCGTTGGCGGTCATGCCGATGGCTTGGTCGCATTCCCATAACGCTTCTGCTTTGCAGGCCTCGCGACCACGCGCCACCATGGGCGCCAGCCGCGACGCGGTCAGCACGCGTCGCCAAGCCAACCAAGTTTGCCAAACCGCTTCGGGCGAGAAAGTCGGCGATGCCGGTTCGACATGCGCGCCCAGATCGCTCAATCGGCGCAAGCCGTTGTCGCAGGCATCCAAGACACCGTCTTCCATTGGCAAATAGCCATTCAAATCGCCCAACCAACCAATGCGCAATGCTTTGGCGTGGGGACGCAGTTGCTGCGACCAACCGACAGGCAAATCGTCAAGCGACAACGGCGAGCGCGGGTCAAAGCCCGACATGGTTTCAAGCAAGCGGGCCAAGTCACTGACATGCCGCGCCATCGGGCCATCGGTGCTGAGTTGATTCACCCACACATCATGCGCTGGAAAGGCCGGCACACGCCCTTGTGACGGTCGCATGCCAAACACGTTGTTCCATGCGGCGGGGTTGCGCAGGCTGCCCATGAAGTCTGAACCATCGGCCAAGGGCAACATGCGGTGCGCCAAAGCCACGGCGGCGCCGCCGCTGCTGCCACCGGCGGTGTGCGCCGGGTGGTACGCATTGCCGGTGGCGCCAAACACGGGGTTGAAGGTGTTTGACCCCAAGGCCCATTCCGGGGTGTTGGTTTTGCCAATGACCAACCCCCCTTGCGCTTTGAGTCGCTGCACCAGCAGCGCGTCTTGGCGGGGTATGTGGTCACGCAACAGCACCGAACCGCAGGTGGTCGGGATGCCCGCGACATCGACCAAATCTTTGAAGGCCAAGGGGATGCCGTGCAACCAACCTCGGGAATGGCCACGCGCGAGCGCTTGGTCGCACTCATCGGCTTGCCGCAACAGGGCATCGGCGGGCTGCAAACTGACCAGCGCATTGAAGCGCGGGTTGATCAACCCAATGCGGTCCAAATAGGCTTGCATCACTTCGCGACACGTGTGTTGCCGCGCGTGAATGGCTTGTGAAAGTGCCTGGGCGCTGAGTTCATGAATAGCCATGTTGACTTGGTCCAAAATGAATTCGTTTATATTGAAGCCGGTATTGAAATGTAGCCGCCCAAGGGCCAAGGGGAAACCAATGTCACGCCGACTGTTTGTACAAGCCATTGCATGGATGGCCATGGCCTCAGGTTTTGCTTCGAATGCATTCGCTCAAAACCCCGTGCCTGCCAACAAGGTGCTGCGTTTTGTGCCGCATGCGAATTTGGCGGTGCTCGACCCCATTTGGACCACCGCTTACGTCACCCGCAACCACGGCTACATGATTTACGACACCTTGTTCTCCGAGGATGCCAAAGGAAGAATCCAGCCGCAAATGGTGCAAAGTTACAGCACCAGCAAAGACGGCAAAGTCTGGACTTTCAAATTGCGCAGTGGTTTGGCATTTCACGATGGCAAGCCGGTGACCAGCGAAGACGTGGTGGCATCGCTCAAGCGTTGGGCATCGCGCGACACCATGGGCGGGGTGTTGTTCAATTTTGTCGAGAAATTGGAAACCCCTGACGCCAGCACATTCAAGATGGTGCTCAAAGAGCCTTGTGCCATTGTGTTGGAGGCCTTGGGCAAGGCGTCGTCGAATGTGCCGTTCATCATGCCTGCACGCATTGCAGCCACGCCCGGCACCGAACAAATCAAGGAGCACATTGGCTCGGGCCCTTACCGGTTCAAGGCCGATGAATTCAAACCCGGCTCGGTGGCGGTGTATGAGCGCAATCCCAAAGACGTTTCGCGCAGTGAACCGCCCAGCGGGTTGGCGGGCGGCAGGCCAGTCAATTTCGATCGTGTGGAATGGGTCATCATCCGCGACCCGCAAACCCAGTTCAATGCCATCCTCGCAGGCGAAGTCGACATCATCGAACAACCCAGTTTCGAGCAGTACGACACCTTGAAAAAAACCGCCGGCGTCAAGCTGGAAGATTTCACACCGGCCGGGTTTCAATACATCATGCGGTTCAACCATTTGCATCCGCCGTTCAATCAACCCAAGGTCCGGCAAGCGGCCATGCTTGCGGTCGGGCAACAGGCGTTCATCAACACACAAGTCGGGGTGCCAGAGTTGGTGCGTTTATGCCGCAGTATTTATCCATGCAGTTCGGTCTATGCGGATGAAAACACGCCGGGTTTCACCGGTGTGGCCAACCCGGCCAAAGCGCGAGAGTTACTGAAAGAAGCCGGTTACGACGGCACGCCGATTGTGATGATGCGTCCCACCGATTTGTCGGCCATCACCAAGTTGCCATTGGTCGCCAAACAACAGCTTGAAGCCGCCGGGTTCAAAGTGGATTTGCAGCAAATGGACTGGGCGTCCTTGGTGTCGCGCCGGGCCAAAAAAGAGCCGCCCGGACAAGGCGGCTGGAACATGTTCTTCACCACGTGGAGCGCGCAAGACATTGACAATCCGTTGACCAGCGCAATGTTGAATGCCAAAGGGGCTGCCGGTTGGTTTGGTTGGCAAGACGAACCGCGCATCGAAAACCTGAAAGCGAAATTTGCGCGAACGCAAGACATCACTGAGCGCAAAAAATTGGCCAGCGAGATCCAAGCCTTGGTTTATGAAACCGCGGCCTATGTGCCCTTGGGTGAGTACCGCAACCCAGTCGTGATGCGCAACAACGTCAGTGGCTTGTTGCAAACCCCTGGCATACCGGTCATGTGGGGCTTGGCAAAGCGCTGACATGGTGTCTTTTCTGATTCGCCGTTTGCTGGCGGTGCTGCCTGTGCTGTTGGTGGTGTCGTTGCTGGTGTTCTTCATGCTGAGGCTTGCACCCGGTGACCCGGCTGCGGTGATTGCGGGCAACAACGCGACCAATGAAGACATCGCGAACATCCGCGCCCACATGGGGCTTGACCAACCCATCGCAGTGCAATACGTGCGTTGGTTGTCGCAAGTGTTGCAAGGCGATTTGGGTTATTCGTATTACCTCAGCAAACCGGTGACCGCTTTGGTGGCGCAACGCTTAGAGCCCACTGTGTCGCTGGCATTGGGCACAGTTTTGTTGGCGGTGTGCATCGCGGTGCCCTTGGGCAGTCTGGCGGCCTGGCGCATGGGCGGATGGTTGGACCGGGGTTTGTCCGCGTTTTCGGTGGCGGGTTTTTCGGTGCCGGTGTTTGTCATCGCTTACCTGTTGATTTACGTGTTCGCCATGCAGTTGCAATGGTTGCCCGTGCAAGGCTACAAACCGCTGGGTGGTGCGCAGTCGCAAGGTGTTTGGGCGTGGTTGCGTCAACTCATCTTGCCTTGGCTGACCTTGTCCACGGTGTACGTGGCCTTGATCGCACGCATCACCCGCGCGAGTGTGTCCGAGGCCTTGCAAGAAGATTTCATACGCACGGCACGCGCCAAAGGTTTGGCGGAACGCACGGTGTTGGTTCGCCATGCCTTGGCGAATGCGGCCGTGCCGATCGTCACCGTGGTGGGCATTGGCGTCGCCCTGTTGATTGGCGGCGTGGTGGTGACCGAAACCGTGTTCGCCATACCGGGTTTGGGCTCGTTGACAGTGGACGCGGTTTTGAACCGAGACTTTCCTGTCATTCAGGGCTTGGTGCTGTTGTTCTCGCTCAGCTATGTGCTGATCAATTTGTTGGTTGACAGCAGTTATGTCTGGCTCGACCCCAGGATTCGTCACTGATGGCCACGCTGCAACAACGTTTGTGGGGCCACGGCTCGGTGCGATTTGGCGCCGTGGTGTTGCTCTTGGTGTTGGGCATGTCATTGGCTGCGCCATGGTTGGGCACGGTAGACCCGTCGGCGATGGATGCCAATGTCATCAACCGAGCAGCCGGTCAAAGCGGTGCGTTCCATTTGCCTGATGGGTCGGTGGTACAGCACACGTTTTGGTTGGGCACAGACAACTTTGGCCGCGATGTGTACAGCCGTGTGATGTATGGCGGTCGCATCTCGTTGGTGGTGGGCATTTGCACGTCGTTGTTGGCTTTGTCCTTGGGTGGTGTTTGCGGCATGTTGGCCGGTTACTTTCGGCGGGTGGATGCGGTGTTGATGCGCTTCATGGATGGCTTGATGGCGATTCCTGCGGTGTTGCTGGCAATTGCCTTGGTGGCGGTATTGGGTGCGAATGTCGCGACCGTGGTGGTGGCGATCGCCATTCCCGAGGTGCCGCGCGTGACCCGCTTGGTGCGTTCATTGGTGCTGAGTTTGCGCGAAGAAGCCTACGTCGAAGCCGCGCGTGCATTGGCCACGCCCACGGTGGTGATTTTGTGGCGGCATGTGTTGCCCAATGCCATGGCGCCTTTGTTGGTGCAAGGCACGTTCGTGGCAGCGTCCGCGGTGCTGACCGAAGCCATTTTGAGTTTTCTCGGTCTCGGCTTGCCGCCCGATGTGCCCACTTGGGGCAACATCATGGCCGAGGGGCGTGTGCAGTTCAGCATGCAACCCGGCAACGTCTTGTTCCCTGCCTTGTTTTTGGTGCCAACGGTGCTGGCCATCAATTTGTTGGGAGACGGCTTGCGCGATGTGCTCGACCCCAAATTTGCCAAGCGGGTCGGTTGATGGGCACCCCTGTGTTGTCTGTGAATCGCTTGTCGGTCGCGCTGCCTGCCGGCGCTGACCGCAGCCATGCACTGCAAGACGTCTCGTTCACATTGAACGCGGGTGAAACCTGTTGTGTGGTGGGTGAATCCGGTTCAGGCAAATCGGTGCTGGCCATGACGGTCATGGGACTGCTCGCGCGGGAATTGCGCGTCAGCGGGGGCGAGGTTCGTTTGCAAAATGAACCCTTGTGGGGCTTGGCTGAATCGCGTTGGCGTGCCTTGCGTGGCCGGGCCATGGGCATGGTGTTCCAAGAACCGATGACAGCGCTCAACCCGGTGATGCGCTGCGGTGAACAAATTGACGAAGTGCTGCGCTGCCACACCGATTGGCCTGCGCCACAAAGGCGCGAAGCGGTCTTGCAAATGATGCAACAAGTGCGCTTGCCTGAACCCGAGCGCATGATGGACAGTTACCCGCACCAACTGAGCGGCGGACAACGCCAGCGCATCGTCATCGCCATGGCCATGGTGCTCAAACCTGCGCTGCTGATTTGCGATGAACCCACCACCGCGTTGGACGTGACCACGCAACAAGAGATCTTGAAATTGATTCGGCAACTGCAACAAGACAGTGGCACGGCCGTGCTGTTCATCACGCATGACATGGGCGTGGTCGCCGACATTGCCGACAGCGTGTTGGTGATGCACCGTGGCGTGGCGGTGGAACAAGGCCCGCGTGACAAGGTATTGCACCAACCGCAAGCCGACTACACCCGAGCCTTGCTGTCGGCTGTGCCAGACATGACGCCGCCTGCGCCCAGACCATTGCCTGACACCCCCCCTGTGTTGCGGGTGCAGGCGCTGGGCAAAACCTATGTCAGTCGTGAATCTTGGACCCAAGTTCGGCGCACCGATGCCTTGCGCGACGCGAGTTTGTCATTGCGAGCAGGTGAAACATTGGGCATCGTGGGTGAATCGGGCTCGGGCAAATCCACCTTGGCGCGGTGTGTGTTGCGCTTGATCAACCCTGACAGCGGCGCCATTTTTTGGGGGCCAGACAACATTGCCCCATGGTCTGAGGCCCAGCTGCGTCCGTTGCGTCATCGCATCCAAGTCGTGTTTCAAGACCCCAACCGTTCGCTCAACCCGCGCATGCGCGTGGGTGAATCCATCATGGAAGGCGCGCGCAATTTCGGTTTGAGTGCGCAAGAGGCTCAAGCGCGTGGCCAAGCTTTGCTCGCGCAAACCGGGTTGCCTGCCAATGCGTGGGATCGTTACCCCAGTCAATTCAGCGGCGGTCAGCGGCAACGCATTGCATTGGCCCGCGCCTTGGCTTGCCAACCCGATGTGTTGGTGGCCGACGAAGCTGTCAGCGCTTTGGATGTGTCGGTGCAAGCGCAAATACTGGCGTTGCTGCGCGAAGTGCAAGACCGCATGGGCTTGGGCCTGTTGTTCATCACGCACGATTTGCGCGTGGCCGCGCAGTTGTGCGACTCGGTCATTGTGATGCACCAAGGGCAAATCGTGGAGCATGGCATCACCTCGCAGCTGTATGCCAATCCCCAGCACCCTTATACAAAAAACTTGTTGGCCAGTGTCCCCGGAGCGAACCCATGACGCATGTGTTCATCGCCGGTTTTCAGCATGAGACCAATACCTTTGCACCCAGTCTCGCCGACTGGGAGGCATTCAACCGAGGCGATGCTTTTCCTGCTTACACGCGCGGACAAGCCATGCAAACCCAGTTCACTGGCGTCAATATCCCGGTGGGCGGTTTCATCGATGCCGCCAAACGTTGGGGTTGGCAGTTGTGGCCATCGGTGTGGGCGGGCGCCAGCCCTTCGTCATTCGTCACCAAGGAGGCGTTTGAGCGCATCACCCACGACATCTTGCAAGATTTGACGCAGGCGTTGGCGCAAGGGGTGGACGCGGTGTATTTGGATTTGCACGGCGCGGCCGTTGCCGAGCATGTCGATGACGCAGAAGGTGAATTGCTCGCGCGTGTGCGTGGGCTGATCGGCGAGCACATGCCTTTGGTGGCGAGTTTGGATTTGCATGCGAATGTCACCCAGCGCATGCTCGCGGTCGCCGATGCCTTGGTGGCTTACCGCACCTATCCGCATGTCGACATGGCAGACACCGGCGAGCGCGCTGCACAGCTGTTGCAACGGCGGTTGCAGCTGGGTCGGCGCCAAGCCATGGCCGTTCATCGACTGCCTTATCTGATCTCACTCAATGCCCAGTCCACTTGGTTGCAACCGGCCAAAGACATTTTTTCGGCCATGGATGACATCGATCAATCTTGCCAGTCGGTGGTGAGTTTTTGCATGGGTTTTCCAGCCGCCGATTTCGAGGAATGTGCTCCCGTGCTGTGGGCGTATGCCGACCAAGCCTCGCCAGCGCAACAAGCCGCCGATGCTTTGCATGCGCTGGCCGCACCACCTGCACAGTGGCGCATGGCATTTTTGTCTGCCAAAGACGCGGTCACCCAAGCCATGGCCTGGGCGTCTGCGCATGAAAAACCTGCGCTGATCGCTGACACCCAAGACAACCCCGGCGCGGGTGGCGACAGCAACACCACCGGCATGTTGCACGCGTTGCTTCAGCAAGGCGCGGGCAAGCGTTTCCCTGCAGCGGTGGCCGTTGGTTTGATTTACCACCCAGAGGTGGCAGCCCAAGCGCATGCGGTCGGGGTGGGTGCGGACATGGATGTGGTGTTGGGCGTGTCGGTGCCCACTTATGAGGGCATGAGTGACCCGCCGGTGGCGGCACGCGCCCGGGTGGTGTCAGTCAGTGACGGGCGCTGCGTGCTCAAAGGCCCGATGATGCGCGGCATGGTCAGCCGTCTCGGCCCGAGTGCCTGCTTAGACATTGAGGGTGTGCGGGTGGCCGTGGTCAGTGGCAAGGCGCAATTGTTTGACCGTGAAATGCTGCGCATGCTGGGCATACACCCTGAAGCCATGAAAATCGTGGCGCTCAAAAGCTCTAACCATTTCCGTGCGGATTTCGAACCCATTGCCAGCAAAGTGTGGGTGGCCAAAGCCAGCGGTCCGATGGCGGCTGACCCCGGCGATTTGCCTTGGCGCAAACTCGGTTCGCACACACGCACGCGCGCATGAGAGGACACACATGACCGATTTGACCCAAACCACGGCGCATGACTTGCTGTCGCTCTACCGCCAAGGCGAGGTCTCGCCGGTGGAGGTCACCCGCCAAGTACTGAAACGCATCGACAAGCTCAACCCCATTCTTCATGCGTATTGTTGGGTGGATGAAGAAGCGGCGTTGGCGAGTGCACAACGCAGTGAAGCGCGTTGGCAAGCACACCGACACCAAGGGGCTGCTGTCGGTGCATTGGAAGGCGTGCCGGCTTCCATCAAAGATTTGCTATTGACCCGGGGATGGCCTACCTTGCGAGGCAGTCGCACGGTCGACCCGGCACAAGCTTGGGACGTGGACGCACCGGTGACCGCCCGATTGCGCGAATCCGGCGCGGTGTTGTTGGGCAAAACCACCACACCAGAGTTTGGTTGCAAAGGCGAAACCAATTCCTTGTTGACAGGCATCAGCCGCAACCCTTGGAACACCGACCATACCCCGGGCGGTTCATCGGGGGGCGCGTCTGCGGCGGTGTCGGCGGGTTTGGGCCCGCTGGCGGTGGGCACAGACGGGGCGGGCAGTGTGCGCATCCCGGCGGCGTTTTGTGGCAACGTTGGCTTGAAGCCAAGTTTCGGACGGGTGCCGGCTTATCCGTTGTCACCGTTTGGTTCGGTGGCGCATTTGGGGCCACACGCCATGACCGTCACCGATGTGGCGTTGATGATGAACACCATCAGCTTGCCTGATGCGCGGGATTGGACTTCGCTGCCGTTCGAGCAGCGGGATTACACAGCTGGACTGAACGATGGCGTGAAGGGTACGCGCGTCGCGTATTCGCCCCGTTTGGGTTATGCGACAAACGTGCACCCTGACATCGCGGCAGCGGTCGCGCAAGCGGCGGTACACCTGTCGCAACTCGGTGCACATGTCGAGCAAACCGACCCAGGCATCGATGACCCGTTGGAGATCACCACAGGTTTGTGGTTTGCCGGTGCCTACCAAGTGTGGCGCACTTTGACGCCCGCCCAACAGGCGTTGACCGACCCTGACTTTGCAGCACAAGCGGCGCTGGGAGCGCAACTGGACGCGAATGCAATCCATCAACTCCATCAGCGGCGGGGCGTGTTGGGCTCGCATTTGCGTCAGTTCATGCAATCGCACGACTTGATCTTGACACCCAGCACGGCCGTGCCTGCGTTCAAGGCCCGGCCTGCCGGTCACAGCCCGATGGATTCGGCGGCCATGTTGGGTTGGACGCCATTCAGCTACCCGTTCAATTTGTCACAACAGCCCGCCATCAGTTTGCCCTGTGGTCTGACCCGAGAGGGTTTGCCCATGGGCGTGCAGTTGGTCGGGCCCATGTTTGGCGACGCCTTGGTGTTGCGCGCTGCCAAGGCATTGGAAACTTGCTATGCCTTGATACGCCCCGACATGGAGAAGGTTTGAGCTTGGGCAAACCATGACTCACGCATAATCGCCGCCTGCCTTTTCCTCTGAACCAGACCATGACATTCATTGCCCTTGACGTCGGCAACACCCGCCTGAAATGGGCCATGTACGCAGACCACTCGGTGAATGCGCCGCTGCTGGCGCAAGGTGCGGTTTTTTTGGAAAACATCGATCGCTTGGCCGATGAAGATTGGAAGCCATTGCCACCCGCGACCCGCATGCTCGGCTGCATCGTTGCTGGGGACGCGTTGCGCCGACGGGTGGACGAGCAACTCGAACTGTGGGACCTGATGCCCAGTTGGGTGGTGCCATCTGCCAGTGAAGCGGGTTTGCACAATGGCTATGACCATCCGACGCGATTGGGTGCGGACCGTTGGGTGGCGATGGTGGGTGCGTTGGCACGCATGCGCGCTCAGACGGCCCATGCGGCACCGCGCCCGATGGTGGTGGTGATGGTGGGCACCGCCGTCACGGTGGAAGCGATTGATGCACAAGGCCATTTTTTGGGCGGCTTCATATTGCCCGGCCACGGCATCATGTTGCGCGCACTGGAGTCAGGTACCGCGGGATTGCGCGTGCCCACAGGCGAAGTGCGCGAATTCCCCACCAACACCAGTGACGCCTTGACGAGTGGCGGGACTTTCGCGATTGCCGGGGCGGTAGAGCGCATGTTGCAACATGTGCGGGCGCGTTGCAAAGACGAGCCCTTGTGCTACATGACTGGGGGGGCAGGCTGGAAGATGGCGCCGAGCATGTCGGTGAGATTTGAGTTGGTTGACAGCCTGATTTTTGATGGGCTGCGACAGTTGGCTGCGTCGCGCTTCAGCGCAGACTAGCCACCTGAACCGTGCAGTCGTAAAACACGGGTGCGCGTCCCATGTCGGTCAGCAACTGAGACGTCAACTCATTCACGTTGGTATGGTTGGGGCCCAGTTTGCGCCACCAAACACCCAAACCCACGACCATGCCCGGTTGCGCCCGGGTGGTGACTTGTGCTTTGCAGTGGTAACTGCCACGCGCATTGAACACACGCACCATGTCGCCATCGTTGACTTGGCGTGCTTGGGCATCTTGCGGGTGAATTTCCAGCAGCGGTTCGCCTTCCATGTCGCGCAGGCTTTTCACATTCACAAACGTCGAATTCAAAAAATTGCGTGCAGGCGGCGAAATCATGGCCAAAGGGTAAGTGGCTTGGCTGTCAGCTTGCTCATGGTTGGGCAAGTAGTCGGGCACGGGGTCTTGGCCCATGGCAGCCAAGCGTTCGCTGAAAAATTCACACTTGCCAGAGGGCGTCGGAAAACCTCCTTGTGCAAATGGCGCGTCTGCCACTGGCCAATGCGCAAAGCCATGTTGCTTGAGGGCATCCCATGTGACCGGCGCTGCGCTGTTGAGGTTTGACGGACTTTGCAACGCGGTTTGCAGCAGCGCTTCATCGGACTCTTGCAACAACGGGTGGTCCAAGCCCAACCGCACACTCAGTTCACGAAATATCTGGGTGTTAGTTTTGGCTTCACCTACCGGCGCAATCGCGGGTTGATTCAGCACCACGTCGGTGTGGCCATAGCTGTTGTGTATGTCCCAGTGCTCCAGCTGCGTGGTGGCTGGCAAAACCAGGTCAGCGTAATCCGCTGTGTCGGTCATGAAATGTTCCAGTACCACGGTGAACAGGTCTTCACGGGCAAAGCCGCTCACCACCTTGGCAGATTCGGGCGCCACCGCGACCGGGTTGCTGTTGTAGACGATCATGGCTTCGACCAAACCAGGCGTGTGCAATGCATCCCCGATGGTGCTCATGTTGATCAGCGGTGCTTTGGTGTTGGTGTGCAGATCGGGCCGTTGCAAGCCGATGTTGTTGGCCCGTGCGTGGTGCGTGGCGCTCATCAACACGCCGCCGCCGGGGTGTCGCCATGCGCCTGTGAGCGCGGGCAGACAAGCGATGGCGCGTACCGCATTGCCGCCGCCGCGGCTGCGCTGCACGCCGTAATTCAACCGGATGCCCGCTGGTCGGGTGTGGGCATAGTCGTGCGCGAGTTGTCGGATGTCTTGCACATCCAAGCCGCAGACTGGCGCGGCCCGCTCAGGCGGCCATTGCATGGCGCGTTCGCGCAAAGCGTCAAAACCCAAGGTGTATTGGGCGATGTAGTCGTGGTCCAGCCAACCATGGGTGATGAGTTCATGCATCAGCGCCAACGCCAGCGCTGCATCGGTGCCGGGCTTGATCGCCAAATGCAGATCGCACTTGTCAGCGGTTTCACTGCGGCGCGGGTCAATGCAAACCAAGCGCGCGCCGTGGCGTTTGGCCTCTTGCGCAATGCGCCAGAAATGGATGTTGCTGGTGATGGAATTGCTGCCCCAAATGATGATCAATTTGGACTCGGCGAACATGCCCATCTTCATGCCGACCTTGCCACCCAGTGTTTGCGTGAGCGCTTCGCCACCTGCGCTGGAGCAAATCGTGCGGTCCAGTTTCGCTGCACCCACCAGATTGAAAAAACGCATGGCGATGGATTCGCCTTGAATCAAACCCATGGTGCCTGCATAGCTGTAAGGCAGCAGTTTTTCAGGCCGCGTGGCAATCAGCGGTGCGAGTCGGCTGGCGATGGTGTCTAAGGCCTCGTCCCAACCGATGCGCGCAAACTGACCGCTGCCTTTGGGACCGGTGCGTTTCATCGGGTAGAGCAAACGGTCGGGGTGGTAAGTGCGCTCGGTGTAGCGCGATACCTTGGCGCACAGCACGCCATCGGTCATGGGGTGGTCCGGGTTGCCTTGCACCTTGGTGGCCACTCCGTCTTGCACGGTGGTGACCAAAGAGCAGGTGTCGGGGCAGTCGTGCGGGCAGGCGCCCAGGATGGTGGTGGTGTTCATGGTTGGATTGTGCGGTGTATTTGGTTTGATTATTATTTTTAAATGAGATATTGTTGTTATATTTGGCGGCTAAAAATTCATGACCTTTTAGAAATACGGAGAAATAAATCCCTGACCTTCTATCTGTAACCATCTCCATCGTTTCCTTGGCAATCTCATATTGATTCTGCACCTAAAGACAATGATGCATTGAAACTAATGGGGGATCTAATCTCTTTTAAAAACCAAGGACTGTCGCCACCTGAGGTGGCTGTCAATTAAGAAATCTCCTATTTGATTTCTTTTTTAAATGCTGTCAGCACTTTTTTGTAAAGAAGTTAGGTCTTAAAAGGGTTTACGTGCTAGCTTTACCCAGGCGACGTCTAGCCTTTGATTTAGATAAATGAAGTGAAGGCTCGACTTCCCGCTCTGTCAGTCGCCCGGACACATATTTATGCAATACGCTGGCAATCAAGGTTTGATAGGGCATGCCTTCTTCAAGCGCCTTGACC
>CANGZG010000043.1 GCA_947458415.1 Comamonadaceae bacterium
GGCAAAGGCCGGGTCATAGGCTTTGCAATTTGGGATGGTCGCGGCAATCAAATGGCTGCTACCGTCTTGGTGTTGCAAGCCTTCACCGCCGAGTGTGGTTCTGCCAGAGGTGGCGCCCAACAAAAATCCTCGGGCGCGTTGATCAGCAGCAGCCCAGATCGCGTCGCCCACACGCTGAAAACCAAACATGGAGTAGTAAATGTAAAAAGGCAGCATGGCCAACCCATGCACGCTGTAGCTGGTGGCTGCAGCGGTCCAGCTGGCGATGGCACCGGCTTCGCTGATGCCTTCTTCCAATATTTGCCCGTCCATGGCTTCGCGGTAACTCAGCACGGAGCCGATGTCCTCGGGCTCGTATTGCTGCCCCACGCTGGAATAAATGCCGACCTGTTTGAACAGGTTGGCCATGCCAAAGGTTCGCGCTTCGTCTGCCACGATGGGGACCACACGCGGGCCCAACACGGGGTCTTTCAACAATTGACCAAGCAATCTGACGAATGCCATGGTGGTGGACATGTCCTTGCCGTCGGCGTTCAACGCAAAGTTGGCATAGCTGTCCAATGCGGGTACGCTGAGTGAGCCGCAGTCGGTGTGTCGCTGAGGCAAATAGCCGCCCAGTGCCTTGCGTTTGGCATGCAAATATTGCATTTCGGGCGATTCAGCATCCGGTTTGAAAAACGCCAATTGGGTGGCTTGCTCGTCTGACAGAGGCAAGTTGAATCGATTGCGAAACGCCAGCAGAGCCGACTCATCCAACTTTTTCTGGCTGTGCGTGGTCATCTTGCCTTGACCGGCTTGGCCCATGCCGTAGCCTTTTTTGGTGTGGGCCAAGATCACGGTGGGTTGACCTTTGTGCGCTGCCGCTGCGGCGTAGGCGGCGTGGATTTTCACCAGGTCATGCCCGCCACGTTTGAGCCGGTCAATTTGTTCATCGGTCAAGCCTTGGGCGAGTTGCGCCAATGCAGGGTTTTGGCCAAAAAAGGTTTCCCGATTGAAGCGCCCATCTTTGGCGGCAAAGGTTTGCATTTGGCCATCCACGGTGTTGGCAAATGCTTTGACCAAGGCATTGTCAGTGTCGCGTGCGAACAAGCCGTCCCAGTCGCTGCCCCAAATCAATTTGATGACATTCCAACCGGCGCCTCGAAACAATTTTTCGAGTTCATCGATGATGCGACCGTTGCCACGAACGGGCCCGTCGAGGCGTTGCAAATTGCAATTGACCACCCAGACCAGGTTGTCGAGCCGTTCACGCGAGGCGAGGGTCAAGGCGCTCATGCTCTCGGGTTCGTCCATTTCGCCATCACCGAACACGCCCCACACTTTGCGCCCTTCGCAGTTGAGCACACCACGGTGCGTCAAATAGCGCATGAACCGTGCATGGTAGATGGCGCTGATCGGGCCCAAGCCCATCGAGCCGGTTGGAAATTGCCAAAAATCAGGCATCAACCAAGGGTGTGGGTAACTCGACAAGCCGCGAGCGCCTTCGCGGGGGGCTTTCAATTCTTGGCGGTAGTGCGATAAATCGGCTTCAGTCAAACGTCCTTCCAGGTAAGCGCGGGCATACACCCCGGGCGCGCTGTGCGGTTGGAAAAACACCAAATCGCCTTGGTGCTGCGCATCGCGCGCATGAAAAAAATGGTTGTAGCCCACCTCAAACAAATCGGCGGCGCTGGCGTAGCTGGCAATGTGTCCGCCCAGTTCACCATAGGCGCTGTTGGCACGTGCCACCATGGCCAACGCATTCCAGCGCATCAACGAAGCCAGTTTTTCTTCAATCGCCAAATCGCCCGGGTAAGGTTGTTGCGATTGCACGGCAACCGTGTTGACATAAGGCGTGACCAGTTCGGGTGACCATTCGATGTGTTGCTGGTGCGCAAGCGCCACGAGCTGGTCTAGCAAATAGCGAGCGCGTTCAGGGCCGTGAAGTTGCACCACATTGGCAAATGCATCACGCCATTCGGCGGTTTCTACAGGGTCGATGTCAGCGGTTTTTTGAAGCATGGCGGACGCAATTTCCTTCGGTTGGACTGGCTGTGACTATAGAAAAAATCACTCAAAATAGGCTATTTATTTGTGTCTAGAATTTGCCATAAAGCGACATAAAATATTGCAAATAAATTATTTTGAGGTGATTTATGCTTTTAGATGCGGTGGATTACAAAATTTTGTCGCAGTTGCAAGAGGATGCTTCCTTGACCAATGTGGAGTTGGCAAAGCGGGTGCATTTGTCGCCGTCTCCTTGCTTGAGTCGGGTCAAGGCCTTAGAGGCCACAGGGGTGATCGAGCGCTATGTGGCGCTCACGCATCCTCAGTCATTGGGGCTGGGCTTGAATGTGTTTATCTCTGTCAGTTTGAAAGAGCAATCGAAAGCTGCGTTGGCTGAGTTTGAGCAACGCATCGCCGAGCACGATGAAGTCATGGAGTGCTACTTGATGACAGGCGATTCAGATTATTTGATACGGGTGGCCATCGCAGACATGAGCGCACTGGAAAAATTCATTTTGGAGCAACTCACGCCCATCCCCGGCGTGGAAAAAATCCGCAGCAGTTTTGCGTTGAAACAGGTGCGCTATAAAACCGCTTTGCCGCTCAAGCAGGCACTGGTGCAGAGACCCTGAGCTTGCACAAACGTCAGTAAATCAAACTGATGGGAATGCACAGCTGGTAACCCACGCCCCAGACGGATTTGATGGCAGGCTCTGAGCTGTCGGCATCAATCCCTTTGATTTTTTTTCTGAAGCGTGCAATCAATTCTTCCAGCGCATGTTTGCTCATGCCATCATCGGACTCTTCCGCTGAAAACAAGTCACACAGCACACCGGACTCCAAGGTGAATTCATTTGCTTGGCTCAAAGCCACCAGCAGTATTTTTTCTCGGTTGGTCAGACGGATTTTCTCGGTGAGGTTGGGGGATTGAAGCGTTCGGTCGCGCAAGCTCAGCAGCCAATCGTTTGCATTGTTCAACTTTTTGACGCGCTTGCCCAGGTTTTGAACCACCATGGTCAATTCTTCTGGTGAGACCGGTTTGGTGAGGTAAAAATCCGCACCGCCGTGGCTGTAGCCTGTCAATCGGTCATGCAATGCCACACGCGCGGTCATGATCACGATGCCCACATTTGGCATGCGTTCACGCAAACGTTTGCACAAACTGATGCCGGACTCGCCTGGCAAATTCAAATCGATGATGTAGATGTCAATCGGTCGAAGGGTCACCAAATCATCCAAGGCCGCGGCACTTGACACACCGTGCGTTTCAAACTGGTTGGCTTTGAGGTGAGACACAATTTCCTGTCTCAGCAAAACATCGTCTTCAACGATGGCCACCACATATTGTGAACTTGCGGTGGGCACTGGGGGATGAATCATGGTGTGCATAAAGGCACCCTTAAGGTGAAAGTGATGAGGTGATCTTCCAAAGTGAAAGAAATTTGTGAGCCAATTTTGTTGGCTGCATCTTTGATCAAAGACAGGCCAATGCCCATGCCGGGCAAAGGCTGAAAGGCATCATGCCTGTAGTACCGTTGAAACAACTTATCCGGGTCTGGTTTGGCGTTCTCTGGAAATTGGTTTGACACCGTCAACGACACGGCGTCCTGGTCTTGGTACCCATGAATGTGAATCAAGCTCTCAGGTAGGGAATATTTCAGCGCATTCGAAACCATGTTTTCGATGATCAACAGCAACATTTGAGGGTTGCCGTAAAAATCCATGTCCTGAGGCAATGTCAGGCGGAATTGGCGGTCCATGGGCACATCCGATGGCAGCAAATCTTCGATGGTTTGCATGATCAAGCTTTTGGCATTGACATGGGTTGGCAATTGCTCAATTTGGAACCGGTCAATTTTGTTGGAATTGGCCACTTGGGTGATCAACTGGTCCATTCTGTCAAGCGTGGCGTTGATACGGTGTGTTCGAGATTGACTTTCGGCGTCAGACGCCAGTTTTTGGTTCAATGAGTAAGTCGCAAAGCGCAACGTGGTCAGCGGATTCTTCAACTCATGCGTCAATATGTCGATCAAGGTTTGTCGCTCTTTGAGTTTCTCATGGCTGATCCGCGAAGTTTCAACATCAATTTGCAAATCTTTTTCTCGCAGAATGCTTTTGATTTTTTCATCGTAGTACTTGAAGATCAACACCAAGAAAACCACCACGCCAAACGCCAATCCATTCAAACGGTAATTGGTGAAAAAGATGAATTCAGCACCACGGTCCGCCAAAATCTCACTTCCCGTGAATATGTTGATGTACCCATAGATAACCACGCTGGTAAACACAAAGTAGGACACTTTGAGCAACCGTTGTATGTTCAGCGGAACATGGGATGATTTGCTCAATCCGTAAAACTGGACGGGCAAGTTCAGTGCAATGGTGATCACATACAAATAAATCCCCAAGCGCATTTGGTCAAAAGCAATCAATAAAAATGAGCAAATACTGGAAACCATCAGCAAAAGAATCCACCGCCTATAAGTGCGGTTTGTCCCGTAATTTTTGGTCAATGCATATCCCAGCAAGACGATCAAAAAAATTCTGATACTGACAAATTGGTAGTTGAGGTGGCTGAAGCTCTCAGTGGGTATGGAGGGGAAAAACAAATACATTTTTCCAGAGGCAAACACGATGTAAGCGAAGATGCTCAATTGCATCACGCTGTAGACCAAAATGAACATTGAGCGGTCAATCAGCAGCAGCACCAGTGAAATGAAGAACAGGCTGAGCGCAATGGATTGTGCAAACGTGATGCTTTCTGTATAGACCGCTGTGATCGTTGCCAATGCAGAAATAGAGGTGATTTCTGATTTGAGTGTCAAATAACCTGTGTGTTTGATCTTGACAAATATCACTTTGTTGGCAGAGCGATTTTCATTTGACAAAATGAAGCAATGCATTCCATACGGGCAGATTCGGGCATCCAAATTGGCCAGGCTTCCGCCGCTTTGCGTTTTCCAGGTTTGTTCAAACTGCTCATGCACTGTGATGTTTTCAAGCACGAATGGGCTCAGGATCAATACATGGTCTTCATTGACTTTTTGCATGCGGTTGATGTTTTGGGTTTTGTCTATTTCTATCTTGATCCACACTGAACCATCTATGAATCCCAAATGCAAGTTGTCTTTGTAAGTGCGAAAGGTCTTTTGGCTTGCTTCGTTCAAAGTCCATTGGTCTGAGGGATCTAGAAGGTAGCTTTGGCTAAAAGGCGCTGCCATGGCTGTCATTTGCATGAAAAATGCACTGAAAATGACAACGCAAACAGATAAAAATTTTTTATATAACAATCATATTCCTTGTGAAGGAATGGTTTTTTTGATGATAGCGGTTTCTTTGGACAGAAACCCATGAGCATTCATGAGTAATTGCCAGTTATGTGGGGTGATCGCAAGCTGTTCGCCCTTAAAACACATGACATGACAAACCGCCAAACTGCCTCGCCTGACACTCAGACGCTTGCGCCAGTTTCTGGGTTGGAGCGGGATGATTTTCAAATCACGCCATTCATGGCATTGGCGGTGTCACTGATTTACATGTTGACCGCTGATGGTGAAATTGATGACCATGAGTCAAGCCAACTGCAAGCGGTGGTCGGCAACCATAATGAGTTGTTGGATATCTCGTTTATTTATGCAGAAGAGAATTCGGTAGAGCAATTTTTAAAAGACACCAGCGGTGTGTTGAATCAAGCTGACCACTGGTGCATATTGACCAATTTGTGTGATTGCTTGCTGTCGGATGGAGTGGCGGATGAGCATGAACTGAATTTGTTTCGGAAAATGTCTGATGCATATGGGGTCAGTGAAATGGGCTTTAAAACCCACTTCAATAATTTAAAGGTCAAAAATAACAAATCCTTGTTGGGAAAATTTACTGAAAAGAGTTTGACCCTTACCGATCAATCAGCGCATTTGACGTTGGCCTGTTGCCTTCTCTACATGATGGCAGCCGACGGCAACATCGCTGACGAAGAAATCGGTCAATTGCAGGTGGTGCTTGGCGAGTTTGAAGGTTTGCAGGCGGTCGCCATGAAAACCGTGCGCTCAATCAAAATGCATGCATTCCTCAGGCAGGCTGCACCGCTGTTGACGCAAGATCAGAAGATCATGATTTTGTCCAATGTCTGCGATTCGATGATGTCTGACGGCAAAGTGGATGTGATTGAAGACAATTTATTTCAAACCATGTTGACTGCCTTTTCCGTCAGCGTGCAAGTATTCAAAACCTACCACGACACGATCAAAATCAAAAACATCAAGCCGTTTGACACTGACAGCATTCCCACCGCGTTTCATTCGCGCATATCGGCCAAAAACAAGCAGGGGGACACGGGAACCTTCAAGGTTCGGCGTCAAAAAAATGCGAATGCTGAAACAACGGGGGCGGCAACTGGTGCGGCAAAGTCTGAAGGTGAATGGGTCAGCGAGGTAGATCAAAAGCAATTGAGTGCAGTGGTTCACCGCACCATGCAAGACAACATCAAACAAGCCAATGAAGGGTTTGCTGGCCAGTCAGATGTTGAAAAAGTTCAGAAAAATGCAGTGAATCAGTCTGCGCCCAATTTTTCAGACGCTTCAGGCAAGACCGAAAATTTGCAGGCGGTGAAAGAAGGCGTTGCCAAAGAGAATGTCCAAAAAGTGGACGTCAAAGGAATCAACTCCAACCAAGCAAACGTTTCTGAAGTGGGCATCGTCGCGAATATTCAGCAAACAAGCGACGATACTTTGAAAGACAACAAGCAGAAGTTGGCCAGTGCTGCACAGGTGGCGAATATTCAGCAAGCTAACGATGAAGCTTTGAAAGACAACAAGCAGAAGTTGGCCAGTGCGGCAGAGGCAGCGAATATTCAGCAAGTAAACGATGAAGCTTTGAAAGACAACAAGCAGAGGTTGGCCAGTGCTTCAGAGGCGGCGAATGTTCAGCAAATCAAGCCAGTGGCTGAATTGGCAAACAAACAAGCGGCGCCGGATGCTGCGCTGGTCCCGAGCCGACATGTTTTGCCGTCTCAACCCTTGTCTGTTCCTCAAGGCAAGCATGCGGGTCAAACGCAAGACCGGTCTGCAACCCACACCCCACAAGTCACACTGCAAGAGCCAAACAAGCCAGGCACCACCCTTGTCCAAGCCGCCCTCTTGAAGATGGTGGACCCGAAATCGGTTCAAGCGCTGCAAACCCAGATTGACAAGGTTCATACCCATCTGGACAAGCTTTCTCCTTCTCAAACGCCAAAAACAGCCGTATCAGGTTTCGCATCGTTGGTGCTTGAAACCCGTTTGCCTGCGAACAACCAATTGAAGCAGAAACCGTCAACCAGTTTGGTCCAAGCAGCGAATACGTTGGTGCTGCCAGCATTTGAAAAAAATCTTCAGCCTTTGGCAGATGAACCGCTGCCCACTCCCTCTGAGTCGATGATGCTGTCCAACTTAACCCAATCGATACATTCGGATGATGCTTGGGCCCTGAAGGACGAGGGGCTGTCTGAAGCGTCATCGGATGCACGAACGCTGTCAAGCATGAAAACGGCAGTCACTGACTCTTCCGTTACTGAAATAGCTGTCAATGGGTATTGCGTTGCTGAAGCGGCTGCCACTGAAACAATTGCCCATGCGCCTTCAGCAACGGAAAAGACAGCCCACGAAACTGGCGTTCACGAAACTGCCGTTCACGAAACTGCCGTTCACGAAACCGAAGCCATCCAAAGGACAGTAACCCAAACTGCTGCGACTGGGTCTGTGGCTGCTGCTGTCATATCCCATGAGACCGCCAGCGAGGCGGTGTTGGCAGATGGCAGTGTGGACTGGCGTGTTCTGTGGTTGTTGATTGCACTTTGCAGTTTGCCGGCCGTGATGTTTGGTCGCGGCTTGTTGTATCCGTCTCAAATATGTCATGGGGTAGGGCAATTGGAGAGGAAATGGACGCCGCAGGGCTCAGACAAATCGCCCACCCTGCTCAATGAGGAGTCGGTCGCTTTATCGCACCGTATACAGTTCAGTCCTTCCCAGGTGTGGGTTGATGGTCAACGCTTTCCCCTTTACAAAGAATTGAATCAGACCAGCCACACCGCCGAGTCAACCGCAACGGGTGTGAAGGGCCATTTCAACACGCAAGGCATCGCCAAAACACGGTATGCGTTTGTGTACGACCAAGCCATCCAAGAGTTGAGAATTGACATGCAGTCGTCTGGTTTGGGCAGTGTGGAAGGCAAGGTCGGGTCTCTGGAAGAAAACACCTCGTTCATTGGACGTTGTGCCAACGATTGGTTCTGAGTCATGACCAAGTGTCTCGGTGTGATCGCCTTGGTTTGCTTACAGGCGTGCACACTGAGCGGTGAAGCGTCGTATTTTTGTGAAGCCCAAAACCCTCAGCAGTATGACGGATTTATTCGCCACTACACCGTCATGGTCAGCCAAGACCGAGTGTGTGTTTCATGGGCTGCGGATGTGATGCATTGCGGCATGTTTGGCAAAGTGACGAACACCTCTTGGACTGTGAACAATGCCACAGGCACCAAATCGCAGCTGTCATATCAGGCAAAGATGAATGCGGAACAGGCAGAGTTGACCATCACACGGCATGATGTGTTGTTGCTTTCAAACGCCACCGACGAATTCGCGCGCTCAGTGGTTTCAGGTTTTGATTTCTCGAAAAACACGCTCACTTTAGTGACGCGATTGGATAAAAAAGAACCCGCCGAGATGACATACAAGTGCACGACTTGGCGAAAAAAACCTTGGTGGGAGTGGAGCTAGTCATTGGTGACGCAGACAGGCGAAAGCATTGAATCATTTCTTCTCTGCTTTTGCGATGGTTTTTTTCAGGTCTTGGTATTCCTCGCATTGCTGACCACAAATCTTTTCTAATGACACCAACAGTTCTTTGGCTTTGGGCAACTCCTTGTTTTGCACATAAGCGACGCCGAGGTATTCGTGCGCACCGCGGTGCTGCGGGTCGATGCGCAGTGCTTCTTTGTAGTTGAAAATGGCTTCGGGGTAACGCTTGGCATGGCGCAAGCTGTAGCCCAACAGGTTGTACCCGTCGGCATTGTTGGGGTTGGCTTTGACAAATTTTTCCAATGTGCTGACCGCGGCAGACCATTCTTTTTTATCGATCTGACTTTTGGCTGTGGCCAGATCGGAACCAGCCTCGGCAGGACCAGAGATGTCTGCTGCAGTGACTTGAAAAAATTGAATACAAAATGCAACAAGAATGCAATGGATTTTTTTCATGCGGGCTAATTTCCGGGGAGGTGAATTCTGAATTCATATTATGCAGATAATCTGCGGTTGCGTACGTCATACCAATACTGGTTCAAATGACAATCAATCCTGACATACCCAACGGAGCCCGTTTCCCATGAAACTCACACCCGAGCAGCACGCCGAATTTGACCGCGAAGGCTTTTTGTTTTTTCCAGGTTTGTTCACGCCAGAAGAAACCCAAACGCTGGTTCAAGAGGTACCCCATTTGTACAACCGACGTGAAGCCTTCAACGTCAGAGAAAAAGGCAAAGACGCGGTGAGAACCAACTTTGCTGCCCACCTTTATTCAGAACCGTTTGCCAAACTGGCGCGTCACCCGCGCATGATCAACCCGGTGGAAGATTTGTTTGGTGAAAAACTCTACATGCACCAATTCAAGATCAACGGAAAAATGGCGTTTGAAGGCGATGTATGGCAGTGGCACCAAGACTACGGCACTTGGTTGAATGACGACATGATGCCCACTGAACGCGCCATGAATGTCGCGATATTTTTAGACGATGTGAATGAGTTCAATGGTCCTTTGATGTTCATTCCTGGCAGTCATAAAAAAGGGGTGATCGATGCCAAGCATGACTTGACCACCACCAGTTACCCGCTTTGGACGGTTGACAACGATTTGATTTCACAACTGGTCGAGCGAGCCGGCGGAAAAAAGGGCGGCATCGTCAGCCCCACAGGTCCAGCAGGTTCCATGATTTTGTTTCACAGTTGTTTGGTGCATGCCTCTGCCAGCAACTTGTCTCCTTGGAACCGTGTCAGTGTGTATTTGAGTTTGTGTGCAGTCTCCAACCACATTCGCAGACACAAGCGCCCAGAATTCATCGCGCACCGCGACTTCACCCCGATTGAATGTTTGCCAGACGACTGCCTCACGCGCGATTACCCCGTGGATTTGCCTTGGGCCAAAGGCTTGCCTGCCAGTGCACTGGTAACCACTGATGTACCTTTTGACCAAACGCAAAAAGCCGCATGAGTTTGTATCTTCAGTTGCAGCAGCGCGCTGCACAGCAAAAACCTGTTCGTGTGGCGTTGATTGGCGCCGGTAAATTTGGCGCCATGTACTTGTCACAAGTACCACGTACCCCTGGTGTGCATCTGGTGGGCATCGCCGATTTGTCCATCGACAATGCACGCGCCAATTTGAACCGCGTGGGTTGGCCCGCACATCAATACAGCGCAAGCGACTTGGATCATGCATTCAAGCAGGGGCTGACTTTTTTGACGCAAGATTGGCAAATGCTGGTGGCGCACCCCCTGGTGGATGTCGTGGTGGAGTGCACAGGTAACCCGATTGCGGCGGTGGAACATTGCTTGGCTGCGTTTGCACACGGCAAGCACGTGGTCAATGTGACGGTGGAAGCGGATGCGTTTTGCGGTCCCTTGTTGGCCCAAAAAGCGGCCGATGCCGGACTCGTTTATTCAATGGCTTTCGGTGACCAACCCGCTTTGATTTGTGATTTGGTGGATTGGGCCAGAACCTGCGGTTTTCCAGTGACGGCGGCAGGACGCGGACACAAATGGTTACCCCATTTCAGCGAATCGACGCCGGAGACAGTCTGGGGCAATTACGGGCTCACACCTGAACAAGCCAACCGCGGTGGTTTGAATCCCAAAATGTTCAACAGTTTTTTGGATGGCTCTAAACCCTCGATCGAATGCACCGCAGTGGCCAATGCCACGGGTTTGCATGTGCCCTCGAACGGCTTGCTGTATCCACCTGCCAGTGTCGAGGACATCCCTTACGTCACGCGCCCGAAAAGTGAAGGTGGCGTGCTCGAACGAAAAGGCATGGTTGAAGTGATTTCTTCATTGGAAGCCGATGGCCGTGTCATTCCCTATGACATCCGCATGGGTGTTTGGGTCACGGTCGAAGCCGAGACCGATTACATCAAGCACTGTTTTGAAGAATACAACGCACATACCGACCCTTCAGGCCGCTATTTCACGCTTTACAAGCGTTGGCATTTGATTGGTTTGGAAGTGGGCATGTCGGTGGCGAGTGTCGCTTTGCGAGGTGAAGCCACTGGGGTGGCGCAAGGCTGGCATGCGGATGTGGTGGCGACAGCCAAACGTGACCTCAAGGCGGGTGAAATGCTCGACGGCGAGGGCGGCTACACCGTGTGGGGCAAGTTGCTCCCAGCCAGCACGTCTTCACGCATGGGTGGCTTGCCATTGGGTTTGGCGCACCAAGTCAAATTGGTGCGTGATGTCAAAAAAGGCCAGTCCTTGTGCTGGGACGATGTCGCCATGGACACACAGCTTCCTGCTTACAAAATCCGGCGAGAAATGGAAGCGCTCTTCAAAGTGTGAGGCCGTTGGCGTTCAGCGTTTTGACAATTCGCTGCGCAATACTTTCATCAACAGCATCCATTCACCACCGTTTTGCACGGTGAAAGTGAAGCGCTCGTTCATGCCATTGTTCATCTCAATTTCATGCCAGTGAGGAAAGAATGAGATACCGCCTTTGCGAACAGCTGTGTCTGTGAATGAAATTTCGATGTGTATGAATGAAATTTCTTCGTTGCTGTCAAACGATTTGAAATACAAACCATCTGACAACAAATACAACACGCCCGTTGGCAGAGAAAAACGGCTGGTGGTGTTGGCCGGGCCGTAGGCAATGATGGTTTTGTTGATCAGCTCAACCGGGATGGTTTGCTGAATGATTTGTCGCGTGTCGTGCGATTTGTACAAAGCAAACGCCAAGCCCACCGCCAAAATGCCCAGCCCGTAAGTGTTGTTCAAAGTAAAGACAAACACCAACACGGCCAGCCATAAAAAAGGCGTCATCAAATCCATGCGCATTTGCCAAGGGCCGCGTGAAATCAGCAAAGAACTGTTGTCTAAGGTGTTGGCCAAGACCAAGGGCGATATGCTGGGTTTGTGGCTTTGCACATGCGGCAAATGTGCGCCACAGTTTTGGCAAAACACATTCTCGCTGGGGTTGATGAAATAACAGCTGGTGCAAATCATGTCAGGCTTTCGCTGTTCTTCAACGTCAATGGCTCTTGGCTTTGCCGCCGTCAGCAGCAGGCTTGTCGTGAGATGCGGGTTCGTGCGCAGCAGGGGCAGCAGAATGGGCAGGATCTTCGTGAGCGACGCTCTTTGCGTGGTCTGCAGCAGGGTCATCATGCGCAGTTTTAGACGTGGATGAAGCCTCGTGGCTCAAAAAGTTATAAATGGCCAAAGAGCTCAACACCACGGTTAGTCCGCACAGCAAGCCAATGATGAACAGTATGAACCCGCCACTGCCTTCTGTACCGTCCGAGGAGTTGCTCGTTGCTGCTTTTTTGGACTGGGTAGACGCATCATCGATTTTTTTGGAAACCGCTTGCAGACGGGTTTTCATGTCGGTCACCGTTTGGGTGATCGGCGCCATGTTTTTTTCCAACGCCTGCGCTGTTGCCGTGTTGGCTTGCAGCAAAGACTCAATTTTGGCGGCGGTGTCTTTGTACACCGTTTCAATGTTGGCGGTGTTTTGCGCGACGTTTTGGCTGAAGGCTTTGAGCAATTCAATTTTTTGCTTTTCCAGCATCAGCTTGAATTCCTCGGGCATGCGCACAGTCACTTCTGTCTGCGGTTTGGCAACAGATTCTTGGATCACATCCAGTTTTGCTGACAGGTTGGATTGCTGCGCAATGACTTCTTTGAGCAAGGGCTCAAGCGGGCTGGGTTGCGATTGCACATGCGCTTGTTGTTGCGAGGCCAATGAAATGAAGTCGAGCAAGTGCGATTGTTTTTCAAGCATCTGCTTGATGTCTGATTGGTCTGCATGCCAATGGGCCAAGGTTTGCGCTGATGCAACCGGGGACGGGGCTTCATGTGGCACGGCGGGTGGTGCAGCGGTGGCTTCAAGGCCCGCAACCTGCGCAGGTTCGTGATGGCTTTCGCTGGGCAGGTTCAAATCGATTTTCAACATGGACGCATGGTCCACATCTTTGGGCAACTCCATGGTGAGCACCAAATCGTCGACGCTTTCTGCAGCATGCATTGAGGCAGCGGTTTCAGGCGCAGACGCCTGTTCCACCGGGGCGCTGACGGCGGCGGGGGTTGGCTCTGCCGCCGGTGCCTCGCTCGAGTTGGCCTCAGGGCGTTTGACGGGCGCACCACATTTGCCACAAAACTTGGCTGTGATTGAAATGGGTTTACCGCAAGCTACGCAATCCATGTTCTTACCTGTGTCTTTCATTCAGATGCATAAATTCGGCACGGCGAGTATTTACCTGAGCCTGCATGGTGTTCTTCACAATCTCTCATCACAATTTCTTCAGCGGCTTCTTGGCCTTTGTCTGTGTAAGCGTCAGCGCAATACGCAGTCTCTCCATCAAAGCTGTAAACAAAAGCTTTGTGCGGTTTGTCGGGAAAACGCTTTCGGTTAAATCTTTCGAACAGTTTTTTGCATTTGCCAAACAGCGGCGGTTTGTACAAATTGGCCAATGACTGAAACCGTTCTGGCTTTTCTTCGTTGGCCATGTCTTCCAGTAACTGTTCGTTGAACAAAGGTTCGGGTGCAATGGCGGGGCTTTGTTGCGCTGTCCCATGCGAAGCGTCATCATGACCAGTGCCACCAGGCGACTGCACGTTCGCATGCACTGTGGTCTCTGTGTTGCTGGGGGCTTGGGGTTTGCCCAAAGACTTTGAATAAAAGTACATCGGCACATTGATGACAGTCATCAATATGGACAATGCCAGAAATTTATTCAAATGGGTCATGGGTTTTCAAAAAAAATCAATATTGACGAAGGGTTGCAAGCAAGTCTTACATGGTTGGGATCGGAAGATCATCCACACACTTGAGGTCTCATGCACGAAGGCAGTGGTTTATTCGAGTCAAACAAAGTAATAAATTAATGACAAATTTATTTTTTTATGAGTATCAAAATATGATGTATAAAATATAAATAGTCTGAATTAATTACTGATTGCTCGAAAGGAATGGCATGGCTGAAATGAATTTCACAGAGAACGCTTTCATCTTAGGTGAAGGCGTGATGTTTATCGGCACCATTGAGGCGCCAGGCGTTGCCAACATCAACGGCACAGTCAAGGGAGATATCAAAGCCGCTGACATAAAAATTGGCCCCAAAGGGGAGGTGAGTGGACAAGTTGAAGCCCATTTGATCGATGTGCGCGGACAGCTCGCTGAAACCATTGTCTGCCACGAGCATATATTGATTCACCGTCATGGCTGCGTGTCAGGAAACCTGAACTACTTGAACATAGAAATCGAACGGGGCGGGAAGTTTTCGGGAAAGTTGGCTCAAAAGACGGGCTCTGAAGCCATGTCATCGCCAACCGATTCCGTTGCAACCGAATGAGCAGCCATTCTTCAAATACATACTAAACTGTTCTTTTTCATTCAGATCGCTTTTTTTCAGGCAGTTTGTCATCCAAGACAGTTGCTTGTCCGTTATCCAGAACAAGATTGTTAACGGAACCTTGAATGAACAAGTCCACCCAAATCAGCGCCGATCGACAAGCCTCTGAAATTGACCACCGCTACCAGTATGTTCCGTCCGAACACAGCCCTGTTCGAAACACGTTTGAACGCATTCGCGCCCAACTGGCACAAGAGGCTGAACAAAAAAGCCGGCCGGTTTCTCGTCTTTACTCAGGTTTTCGCGCAGTCAAAGCCTGATTTTTTTGTCTCAAGTGCTGACGACTATGATTCGTCATGGCACTCAAATCCACTGTATTCAAAGCGCAACTGCAGATCGCAGACATAGACCACGCTTATTACGCTGACCACGCTTTAACTTTGGCCCGACACCCCAGCGAGACGGACGAGCGCATGATGGTTCGTCTGGCGGCCCTCTCTTTGAACGCTTACCAACTCCAAGCCACCTGCCAAGGTGATGGCGTGTTGGCATTTGGCGCGGGTCTGTCTAACCCGGATGACCCGGATGTGTCATTGACGGATTTCACGGGGCGCAAACGGCTGTGGATTGAAGTCGGGCAACCCGAGGAAAAAGCCTTACAGCGGGCAGCGAGTCAGTCTGATCAGGTTTGGGTATATGCCTTTTCTTCGGCGGCAGACATTTGGTGGAAAGGCATCGAGCATAAATTGCACCGCCAAAAAAAATTGCACGTCGTTCGCATACCGCACGACGCTTCTCAAGCCATGGCGACCATGGCCGAGCGCAGCATGCAGTTGCAAGCGACCATCCAAGAAGGTGAAATGACCCTGAGCAGCCAACTCGGCAGTGTCCATTTTGAACCGGTGACATGGCTTTGAACCGCCTTTGTTCGCTGTGATTTTTTTTGAGGAATTGAAATGACTGAGTCAATGAAATATGTTGCGCATGGCGCGGGCGGTGAACCACAGGTGATGCACATGGCCGTCACCGACGTGCC
>CANGZG010000044.1 GCA_947458415.1 Comamonadaceae bacterium
GGTGGCGTTGTAGATAGCGACATTGGACTGGTGAATGGGCATGGTTTTTTCAACGATGCCGCCAGTGGTGCCTGCCATGGGGTTGGGCTTGGTGTGCTTTTTCACCAGATTGATGCCTTCAACCAACAGGTGAGCGTCATCCTGACGAGAAGCCACTTTGCCGCGCTTGCCTTTGTCGCGGCCCGTGATGACGATGACCTCATCGCCTTTGCGTAATTTGTTCATGGTCAGGTCCTCAGAGAACTTCAGGGGCCAGAGAAACGATCTTCATGAAGCGCTCGGTCCGCAGTTCACGCGTGACCGGCCCGAAGATGCGGGTGCCGATGGGCTCGAGTTTGGCGTTGAGCAACACCGCTGCGTTGCCGTCAAATTTGACCAGCGAGCCATCGCTGCGGCGAATGCCTTTGGCGGTGCGAACCACCACGGCACTGTAGATTTCGCCTTTTTTGACACGGCCACGGGGCGCGGCCTCTTTGATGCTGACTTTGATGATGTCGCCCACACTGGCATAACGTCGCTTAGAACCGCCGAGCACCTTGATGCACAAAACGGACTTCGCGCCGGTGTTGTCGGCGACCTCTAACCTGGATTCTGTCTGGATCATTTCTGTTTCCCAACTTGTATCGTCAGCAACCCGTCCACCATGGCCGCGCACTCACGATCAGTCTTGGGCCCGTCAACTGAACGGCAACCATTTGCTGCGCAGTTGTTTGGGGCGTGACTTCCCTGCTTTTTTGAGCAGAGCCGACTATTATGGCACATTTTCAGCGCCGCAAGTCAGATTCGCCGTTTTTTTGTCACAGCCACGGGGCTGGCAACCAGAAAGCCGCATTCAAGGGGTCAAAACATAGCCTTTGGCGACCAGCAAATAATCCTTAAGTTCGGATTTGGTACAGCCTTCCTCGTCCAAAATCGCCGCCACTTGTGCTGCCACCGCCATGGAGGCTTTGGCATCCAAAAACAACAGCCGGGATCGACGCGCCAGCACATCCTCGACATTGCGGGCATATTCGTGCCGAACCGCAAACCTCACCATGGCTTCGCTCAAACCAGCCGCCAGCCAATGTTGGGCGCCAGGCAATTGCTCGACTTGGCGTTGTTCATCGCCATACAAATGCAAGCCCTGCGGCTGGGTCAGACTGACCGGCGCAGTGTGTGTCTGTTGAGCGCCCATGAAACGTGGCCTGTCTCGGCCGAGGTCAGACGCAGTCGCTGGCAACATCTGGTGCGCCTCGCACTGCGCCAACACGTCCTGCGCCATGGCGCGGTAGGTGGTCCACTTGCCACCCGTCACGGTCACCAGACCACTGCGGCTGACGCTCACAGAATGCTCTCTGCTCAACCCCTTGGTGCTGTGGTCCTGCTCAGCCGTGCGCTTGACCAGTGGCCGCAAACCCACCCAAACACTGCGCACATCACTGCGCCCCAAAGGTTGAGACAAATAGCGGGCTGACTCATTCAATATGAACGCCACTTCGTCTTCAAACGGCTGGGGTTCTCTGGGCATGTCAGAGCGCGGTGTGTCTGTGGTTCCCAAAATGACTTTGCCCAGCCACGGCACCGCAAACAGCACGCGCCCGTCGACGGTCTTGGGCACCAACAAAGCATGCTCGCCCGGCAAAAAGCCACGGTCAACCACCAGGTGCACGCCTTGGCTGGGTGTCACCATCGGGGTCACCGGCACACCTTGGGCATCGGCGTCCAGCTGCCGCAACTGGTCAACCCAAACGCCCGTGGCATTGATCACACACTTGGCCCGTACTTCATAGGCTTGGCCGGTTTCGCCATCTTCACAAACCAGTGTTTTCAACCGCCCGCTGGCATGTTGGAGCTGGGTGACCGCGCAATAGTTGATGAGCAAGGCGCCTTCACGCGCAGCGGTCCGCGCCAAGGTGATGGCAAACCGCGCGTCGTCAAACTGACCGTCCCAATACTGAACGCCCCCATGCAAACCTTGCGGCCTGAGCCCGGGCATGCGTGAGAGCACCTCTTGCGACGTTAAAAATTCGGTGCGGCCCAACCCATGGGTGCCCGCTAAAAAATCGTACAGCTTCAAGCCACTGCCATAAAACCAGGTCTCCCACCAACGGTAAGACGGCATGACAAACGGAATAGGCTGGGCAAGATGGGGCGCATCCTGCAACAACACAGAGCGCTCATGCAAAGCTTCGCGCACCAGGCTGACATTGCCTTGCGCCAAATAACGCACGCCTCCATGGACGAGCTTGGTTGAACGAGACGATGTGCCCTTGGCGAAATCGTGCGAGTCCAGCAAGACCACCTTGTGTCCCCGCGAACTGGCCTCCAAGGCAACCCCCAGACCCGTGGCACCGCCGCCAATGATGGCAATGTCAAAGCTGGAGGTTTCGGCCAGCCGCTGAAATAATGCTTTGCGGGTCATGGGTCACAGACCAATGCAGGCCCGTCACCAGAACGCGACAGGCCCTCAGACACGGGGCATCGCCACCAAGCGACGCCCCTGTCTGTCATCAGCGAACGCGGCCTTCCTTCCAAGCATTGAGCAGCTTTTCATAAGCGATGGTTTCGCCTTTGGGCTTCTCGTTGGCCAATTTGGCCCAGGGTGCCGCTTTGTCGCTCAGGTACTTGGCCGGGTCGCCCTTGGGGTTGAGCTTGGGTGCGCAACGGGCCATGCCAGCGCGCTCCAAGCGGGCCATCACATCGTCCATTTCATTGGCCAAGTTGTCCATGGCTTGCTGCGGTGTTTTCTCGCCGGTCACAGCCACCGCCACGTTTTTCCACCACAGTTGTGCCAACTTGGGATAGTCAGGCACGTTGGTACCGGTCGGTGTCCAAGCCACGCGCGCAGGGCTGCGGTAGAACTCAACCAAGCCACCCAACTTCGGCGCCATTTTGGTCATGGCGTCTGAGCGGATGTCGGACTCGCGAATCGGTGTCAAACCAACGATGGTCTTTTTCAGCGACGTGGTTTTGGCGGTCACGAACTGGGCGTACAACCAAGCGGCTGCGGTTTTGTTGGCGTCATGGTCTTTAAAGAATGTCCATGAACCCACGTCTTGGTAGCCGTTTTGCATGCCTTTCTTCCAGTAGGGGCCGTTCGGTCCTGGCGCCATGCGCCACTTGGGTGTGCCGTCGGCATTGACCACCGGCAAGCCAGGCTTGGTCATGTCAGCGGTGAAGGCGGTGTACCAGAAGATTTGCTGGGCAATTTGGCCTTGGGCAGGCACGGGGCCGGCTTCACCGAAGGTCATGCCAATGGCTTCCTTGGGCGAGTATTTCTTCATCCAGTCCACATACTTGGTCAACGCATAGACCGCAGCGGGTGAGTTGGTTGCGCCACCACGGGCCACGGAGGCGCCTTGGGGGTTACATCCATCTGCCGAGGCGCGAATGCCCCACTCGTCCACTGGTTTGCCGTTAGGAATGCCGATGTCGGCGGTACCTGCCATCGACAACCAGGCATCGGTGAAACGCCAACCCAGTGAGGGGTCTTTTTTGCCGTAATCCATGTGGCCATAAATCGGTTTGCCGTCAATGGTTTTCACGTCGTTGGTGAAGAACTCGGCGATGTCCTCGTACGCACTCCAATTCAAAGGCACGCCCAAGTCGTAACCGAATTTGGCCTTGAATTTGTCTTGCAAGTCTTTGCGCGCAAACAGGTCGGCACGGAACCAATACAGGTTGGCAAACTGCTGGTCGGGCAACTGGTAGAGTTTTTTGTCGGGGCCGGTGGTGAAACTCGTGCCAATGAAATCTTTCAAGTCCAGACCAGGGTTGGTCCACTCTTTGCCTGCGCCGGCCATGTAGTCGGTGAGGTTCATGATCTTGCCGTAGCGGTAGTGGGTACCGATCAAATCGGAATCAGAAATCCATCCGTCGTAAATCGATTTGCCCGATTGCATGGAGGTTTGCAATTTCTCCACCACATCGCCTTCTTGGATCAGGTCGTGCTTGACCGTGATGCCGGTGATTTCGGTAAAGGCCTTGGCCAAGGTTTTGGATTCGTACTCGTGGGTGGTGATGGTTTCAGACACCACCGAGATTTCCTTGACGCCTTTGGCCTGCAATTTTTTTGCCGCCTCGATGAACCACTTCATCTCAGCCATCTGCTTGTCTTTGGACAAGGTTGACGGCTGGAACTCGTTGTCCACCCATTTTTTCGCTTCAGCTTCACCGGCCCAGGCGCTGTGGCCCAGTACCAGCGCTGCTGCTGCAAAGGCAATTGCACTGTATTTCAATTTCATGCCAGTCTCCTAAAAAAATCCCCTTGCTTTGAAAAACACGTGTCTTGGGGAAATGACAGACCGTGTCAAGGAATGGTCTGGCTAGCCCTTGCGCATCACAAGAACCAACCACACCGCGCTCATTGCGGTTGCCCACCAAATGGAAGGCTCCGCGCTCAAACTGAACCACACCAACATTTCTCCTGCCAAGCCCACGAACATCAAATGCACATACGCTGAACCCAGCAAACCAATGAACAACCGGTCGCCGCGGGTGGTCACCAACGGCAACCAACCTTTGCGCGCCACGGTGGGCGAGCGTCGCTCCCACACCGTCATGCCGATCAACATCAACACGATGCAAATGAAAAAGACCGCCACCGGCAAGGTCCAAACCATCCACTCAAGCATGTGTTGCACTCCTGTTCATACGCGTCCCATGGCAAAACCTTTGGCGATGTAATGCCGCACAAACCAAATCACGATGGCGCCGGGCACGATGGTCAACACACCGGCCGCAGCCAACGTGGCCCAGTCCATGCCGGAGGCGCTGACAGTGCGCGTCATGGTTGCCACGATCGGCTTGGCATTGACGCTGGTGAGCGTGCGCGCCAGCAGCAACTCGACCCAACTGAACATGAAGCAAAAGAAGGCTGTCACGCCGACACCGGCTTTGATCAGCGGCAAAAACACTTTGACAAAAAACGCCGGAAAGCTGTAGCCATCGATGTAGGCGGTTTCGTCAATTTCACGTGGAATGCCGCTCATGAAGCCTTCCAAAATCCACACCGCCAAGGGCACGTTGAACAACAAATGCGCCATCGCCACCGCGATATGCGTGTCCATCAATCCCACGGTGCTGTAGAGCTGAAAAAACGGCAGCAAAAACACGGCAGGCGGTGTCATGCGGTTGGTCAACAACCAGAAAAACACATGCTTGTCACCCAAAAAGCTGTAGCGTGAAAACGCATAAGCAGCGGGCAAGGCCACCAGCACCGAAATCACCGTGTTGATCAGCACATAAATCAGGCTGTTGATATAGCCCGAATACCATGACGGGTCAGTGAAGATGGTCAGGTAATTGTCCCAAGTCGGGTCTGCCGGAAACAAAGCAAAACTCGAGAGGATTTCTTGGTTGGTGCGCAAGCTCATGTTGACCATCCAATAAATGGGCAACAAGGCAAACACCATGTAGAGCACCAAGAACACCGTGCGCTTTTTGAAACGGCGTTCATCCATGTTCGCTCTCCTTGGCTTGGGTGCCGACACTTTGCATCCAGTTGTAAAGAATGAAGCACAACAGCAGAATGATCAAGAAGTAAATCAGCGAAAACGCCGCAGCCGGCCCAAGGTCAAATTGGCCCACCGCTTTTTGCGTCAGGTATTGGCTCAAAAACGTGGTGGCATTGCCCGGCCCACCACCCGTCAACACAAACGGTTCGGTGTAAATCATGAAACTGTCCATGAACCGCAGCAACACCGCAATGACCAGCACACCGCGCAACTTGGGCAATTGGATGAACCTGAACACCGCCCACTTGGACGCGCCGTCAATTTGCGCGGCTTGGTAGTAAGCATCGGGAATGCTGCGCAAACCCGCATAAGCCAGCAAAGCCACCAACGGGGTCCAGTGCCAGATGTCCATGACCAGCACCGTCAGCCAAGCGTCACGGGCATTGCCGGTGTAGTTGTACTCAATGCCCATGGCTTGCAAAGTGGCCCCCAACAAACCAATGTCTGCGCGGCCAAAAATTTGCCAGATGGTGCCCACCACATTCCACGGAATCAACAATGACAAGGCCAACAACACCAAGGTCACGGACGCCTGCCATCCCTTGGCAGGCATGGACAAAGCCAGCGCAATTCCCAGCGGGATTTCTATCAACAGCACGGACAAAGAAAACACCAATTGGCGCCACAACGCATCATGCAAATCTTGGTCACGCATGACGGCGGCAAACCATTCGGTGCCGACAAACACCCGCCGTTCAGGCGAAATGATGTCTTGAACCGAGTAATTGACCACGGTCATCAACGGCAAGATGGCCGAAAACGCCACGCAAACCACCACCGGCAGAATCAGAAACCAGGCTTTTTGATTGACTGGTTTCATGCAATCCACTCCTCGTTTTCATAGAAGCAACTGTGCGTGCCCATCACCTGCACATGCACCGTCTCACCCACTTGCCATTGGCTGGCGACAGTACCTGCCAACCGAACGCGCACCACACCGGCATCGCATTCGGTGGTCAGCAAACCACTGGTGCCCAGGTCTTGCCAGCGCAACACCTTCGCCGGCAAACTGCCGGGCACCGGTTGTGCATGCACCGAGATGTATTCGGGCCGAACGCCCAACTTCAAAGAACGCGTGCCCGCCAACTGCTGCGCCAAGGGCGCGGGCAATGCCAGCGTGGCCGAGCCAATCTGCAAGGCTTGCTGCGTGCACACCGCAGGCAAAAAGTTCATGCCGGGTGAACCAATGAAATGTCCGACAAAGGTGTGCGCCGGGCGCTCGAACAAGGCTTCAGCGCTGCCCACTTGCACCGCACGACCGCGGGTCATCACAACCACTTCCTGTGCAAACGTCAACGCTTCGACTTGATCGTGGGTGACATAAATCAAGGTGTGCTTGAGTTCTTGGTGCACTTGCTTGAGTTTTCTGCGCAGTTGCCATTTCAAATGCGGGTCAATCACCGTCAAGGGTTCATCAAACAAAATGGCCGCCACATCCGGGCGGACCAGACCGCGGCCCAAGGAGATTTTTTGTTTGGCGTCGGCGGACAGTCCGGCCGCACGCTGGTCGAGTTGCGAATTGAGTTCGAGCATTTCAGCGATTTGACCCACCCGCTGGCGAATCTGTGCCTTTGGCATCTGCCGGTTCAGCAAGGGGAAGGCCAGGTTCTCGGCCACGGTCATCGTGTCGTAGATGACGGGAAACTGAAACACTTGGGCTATGTTGCGCTGCTGCGGTGTGAGTGCGGTGACATCTTCACCATTGAATGTGACATGCCCATGCGACGGCTTGACCAAGCCGGAAATGAGGTTGAGCATGGTGGTCTTGCCGCAACCGGAAGGCCCGAGCAGCGCATATGCCCCCCCGGCCTTGAACGACATCTTCAATGGCAGCAAAGCGTAATCGCTGTCTTGTTGCGGGTCAGGGTGGTAGGCATGCGCCAGGTCCAAGTCGATGTGCGCCACCATGTCAGTGTTCCCCCGCCTGGCCCACGGGCGAGCGCATCAGCTCGCCTTGGCTGTCGAACACATAGGCATCCCGTTCATTGACATACACCATCAACGCGGCACCGATCTCGAAGAAATGCACGCCTGTTTTTTGCATCACCAATTCCATCGAACCACAACGCAGGTGAACAAACGTGTCGGTGCCGGAAATCTCGGCCAACTGAACCATGGCCTTCAGGCCCAGGTCACCCGGGCGCATGTCGGTGCGCAAGGCGGTGGCCCGCCAACCCAACTGCACTTGAGCGGCGCTGCCGGCGGTCTGCGTCAACATCAATTCGCTGTGGTTGTCCAACTGCCAGCCGCCTGCGGCCAGCGCGCGCGCCTGCAACACATTCATCGGCGGGTCGCTGAAGGCCCTGGCCACATCCAGCGACTGGGGCTGGCGAAACACTTCCAGCGTGGGCCCGTATTGCAGTACACGGCCTTCTTTCATCACGGCTGTGTGCCCGCCCAACAGCAAGGCCTCGGTGGGTTCGGTGGTGGCGTAAACCACCGTGCCACTGCCCGCCTCGAACAGTTGGGTCAAGTCTTCGCGCAATTCTTCACGCAGCTTGTAATCGAGGTTGACCAAAGGCTCGTCCAAAAACATCAACGGCGCTTGTTTGGCCAAGGCACGTGCCAATGCCACCCGCTGCTGCTGGCCACCGGACAAAGCCGCAGGCAACCGGTCTAAAAACGGCTCGATCCGCAAGCGCTTGGCCAAGGCCTTGACCTTGTGCGCAATGTCCGAGTCGCCGCGTAAGCGCATGGGTGAAGCGATGTTGTCGAACACGCTCATGGAGGGGTAGTTGATGAACTGCTGGTAGACCATGGCCACATTGCGCTCGCGCACACCCACCCCGGTGACATCCCGCCCGTCTGCCCACACCCGCCCTTGACTGGGCGTATCCAAGCCTGCCATCAAGCGCATCAAACTGGTTTTACCGGCCTGTGTCGCACCCAGCAACACCGTCACCGCATTCGGCACCAAGGCCAAGCTCAATGGGTAAATGTGCATCTGCCCGCCTACCGCCTGGCTGATCTGGTCTAGTTTCAAGGTCATGGCTGGCAGCTGTGTTCCATGTCGAATCGGGTCAATGAGGCGGCATCCCGGCCGTGCCGCCGGATTTTCTTTTCTTTTCGCATTTTTGTTCGTATTTGTTTTTATTGATTCGGTATTTTCCCTAGGTCGGTGCTCTTGGCGCATGCATTAAGGTATGTGCCAACCGCTTTCAGAGTCCCATGAGCCCGAACCCGCGCCAAACCCAACTGCTTGACCTGGTGCAGGCAAAGGGGTCGGTATCGATTGAATTTTTGGCAGAAACGTTTTCTGTCACCTTGCAAACCGTGCGCCGCGATGTGCAGCGCCTGTCTGAAGCCGGCTTGCTGTCACGCTTTCATGGTGGCGTGCGTCTTCCCAGCTCCACCACCGAAAACATTGCCTATCGCCAGCGTCAAGCATTGTCCATGGACGGCAAAACACGGATTGCCAAAGCGATTGCTGCCAGTGTGCCGCAAGGCTGTTCACTCATCATGAACATCGGCACCACCATGGAGGCGGTGGCGCGTGAATTGCGCCACCACCGGGGTCTGCGTGTGATCACCAACAACTTGAACGTGGCGCAGATCATGAGCGACAACACCGATTGCGAAGTCATCGTCACAGGCGGCATGGTGCGCGGCGTGGACCGCGGCATTGTGGGCGAAGCCACGGTGGACTTCATCCGGCAATTCAAAGTCGATATCGGCCTGATCGGCATCAGTGGGATCGAGGCCGATGGCACCATGCGTGACTTTGACTACCGGGAAGTCAAAGTGGCCAAGGCCATCATTGAACATTCACGGCAAGTCTGGCTGGCCGCAGACAGCACCAAATTCAACCGCCCCGCCATGGTGGAGTTGGCCCATTTGTCGCACATTGACCGCCTGTTCACCGATGCCCCGCCGCCAGACAGTTTTGTGCATTTGCTCGAACAGTCGGGCGTTGAATGCAGCGTCGCCGACGAGGCGGCAAGCGCGCCTGCCTTGACACTGGTCACCTGATTTATCTCGTGAGGATGCCATGACCTATTTATTGGCCCTGGACCAGGGCACCTCGAGTTCTCGAAGCATCATTTTCCGGCCGGATGGCAGCATCCTGGCGTCGGCGCAAGCGGAGTTTCGCCAAATCTACCCGCAACCCGGCTGGGTCGAACACGACCCCGAAGAAATTTGGCAAAGCCAACTGGCCACCGCCCGACAAGCCCTGTCGCAAGCCGGGGTCAGCGCCAGTTCGATGGCTTCTGTGGGCATCACCAACCAACGCGAAACCACGGTGGTTTGGCGCCGCGACACCGGACAAGCGATTTACAACGCCATTGTTTGGCAAGACCGGCGTGCTGAGCCGCAATGCCTGCGCTTGCGACAAGCAGGCCACGCCGACAAGGTGCAACACAAAACGGGCCTGCTGATCGACGCCTATTTTTCTGCCACCAAACTGCAATGGATACTGAACCATGTCGAAGGCGCTCGCGGCATGGCCGAACGCGGCGAATTGGCGTTTGGCACGGTTGACAGTTGGTTGATCTGGAAATTGAGCGCTGGCGCGGTGCATGCCACCGATGTCAGTAACGCGGCACGCACCATGTTGTTCAACATCCACACCAACCAGTGGGACGAGGAGCTGCTGGCTCTGTTTGACATACCCGCCTCGTTGCTGCCGCGCGTGCAAGCGTCGGCGAGCGACTTTGGCCACACCCAAGCCGAGTGGTTGGGCCAGGCCTTGCCCATCGGCGGCGTGGCCGGTGACCAGCAAAGCGCGCTGTTCGGTCAAGCCTGTTTTGGCGCAGGCCAAGCCAAAAACACCTATGGCACAGGTTGCTTCATGCTGATGCACACTGGCGATCGTTGCCTGACCAGCACCAATGGCTTGATCACCACCAGCGCGGCACAGCCCGACCAAGCCACCGCGTATGCGCTCGAAGGCAGCGTGTTCATCGGCGGCGCTGTCGTGCAATGGTTGCGTGATGGTTTGCGGGCATTTGACAAAAGCGCCGATGTGCAGTCACTGGCCGAAACCGTGACCGACACCGGTGGCGTGGTGCTGGTGCCCGCCTTCACCGGTTTGGGCGCGCCTTATTGGCAAGCCGATGCGCGTGGCGCGATCCTGGGTTTGTCGCGCGGCACCACCATGGCGCACATTGCCCGCGCCGCATTGGAGAGCATTGCGTTTCAAAGCACCGCGCTGTTGCAAGCCATGAACCGAGATGCATCGCAAGCGGTGCATGAATTGCGGGTGGATGGTGGCGCGTGTGTCAACGATTTGTTGATGCAATTCCAAGCCGACTTGCTCGGCATCCCGGTGCTGCGCCCTGCCGTGATCGAAACCACCGCACTCGGCGCGGCTTACCTGGCCGGCTTGAGCGCAGGCATCTACCAAAGCCCGAGCGAATTGGCGCAGCAGTGGCGGGTGGAACGCCGCTTTGAGCCTCGCATGTCTCGGGACCAAGCCGCCGCCAAAATGGCCGACTGGGAACGCGCAGTGCGCCAGACCACGGCCGCTTGATCGACAATCGCGGTCTGCGTTTCACCTTCAGACAGGTTCAGCATGACCCAGCCTTTTTCTTCCCTGCTGCCCATGGCCTTCATTGGCGGGGGCAACATGGCCCAAGCCTTGATCAGCGGTTGGTCAAAGCAAGGTGTGCCCGCCGCGCACATCCATGTGGTGGAACCGCTGGCCGACACACGCCAGCGCTTGGAACGGTCCATGGGCATCCACTGCCACGAAAACGCTGACTCGCTTCCCCATGACATTCGCTTGGTGGTGTGGGCGATCAAACCCCAAGTGTTCAAAGACGTCGCTTGCGGGTTAAAAGATCGCCTGACGCACGCATTGCATTTGAGCGTGGCCGCCGGGGTGCGCAGCGACAGCATGGCGCGGTGGTTGAACTCTGCACGCGTGGTGCGTGCCATGCCGAACACGCCCGCCTTGATCGGTCTGGGTCAAACCGGTTTGTTTGCGCGCGATGCGGTGTTACCCCAAGAACGCGAGCAGATTCAGCAACTGATGCAAGCCATCGGACAAACCGTGTGGGTTGACAACGAGGCGTTGCTGGACGCGGTGACCGCGGTTTCAGGTTCCGGGCCTGCGTACGTGTTTTTCTTCATCGAGGCCATGGTCAACGCTGGGGTGCGCATGGGCTTGTCTGCCGAACAAGCTCACCAGCTGGCGGTGGGCACGTTTGTCGGCGCGTCAGAACTGGCGCGCAGCAGCACAGAATCACTGGCTGTGCTTCGCGACAAAGTCACCTCCAAAGGCGGCACCACCCACGCGGCCATCAGCCACATGCAATCCGACGATTTGGCGGGTTTGATCGACCAAGCCTTGCAAGCTGCACAACAACGCGCCATCGAATTGGGCGATGGCTTGGACCGGCGCTGAGACTGCTGGCAACGGTTTCACGCGGTTTTCAAATACAAGCCGCCGGCGATGCCCGCAAACACGGTCGCGCCCAACCAGTGGTTCATCCGGAATGCGCGAAAACAGGACGCGCGGTCGCGGCGGTAAATCATGCCAAAGTGCCAAAACGCCTGCACCCCTGCGATCTCTATCGAGAACCACTGCGGCCAACCCAACCCTTGGTCATGCAGCAACCACAACAAGCCGAGCAAATGCGCGGCATAAAAAAACATCACGCCAGCGACATCGTGTCGCCCTAGGGTGATGGCAGAGGTTTTCATGCCGATGCGCAAATCGTCATCTCGGTCAACCATCGCGTATTCGGTGTCATAAGCCAACACCCAAAACGAGTTCACCAGCAACAAGCCCCAAGCCAGTGGCGGCACCGCTTGCCAAACACCCCACACGGTCAATGGGCCGCCATTGACCGCGGCAAAGGCCATGGGAATGCCAAAGCTGAATGCCACGCCAAGCACCGCTTGCGGCATGGCCACAAAGCGTTTGGCATAGGGGTAAATCAAGGTCACGGCCAAAGCGACAAACGACCACACCACCGTCACTGCGTTGGTGGTGCACACCAGCGCAAATGCGCACAAGGCCAACACCGCCCCCGCGGTCAACGCCTGTTTGACCGACAACGCGCCGGAGGTGACTGGCCGGTTGGCGGTGCGTTTGACATGCTTGTCGAAGTCTCGGTCGGCCACATCGTTGATGCAGCAACCCGCACTGCGCATGAGCACCGTGCCCAACACGAACACCGTGAGCAAATGCCAACCCGGAAACCCGCCAGCCGCCAACCACAGCGCGCTCAGGCTGGGCCAGAGCAACAACAACCAACCCGCCGGGCGGTTCCATCGAATCAAGTCCAAGTAAAGCGCTGCTTGATGCCGCCAGCGTGGCTGGGTGTCTTCAGGTGTCAACGCATTCATGACAAGCGCACAACGCCGGGCAATTCACTGGCCACCACCGCGTTGCGCAAAGCCGCAATTGCTTCGTATCGGGTGAAACTGCGCCGCCAAGCCAACACCACGCGGCGCGACGGGGGCGGGTCGTTGCCTTCCACAATCGGCAAGTAACGCACATAGGTGTCCAAGGATTTTTTTCGCTTGGTGGTCGACAACAAAGCCTCTTTGGGCACGCTCAAACGCGGCACCAAGGTGACACCCATGCCAGCGGCCACCATGTGCTTGATGGTTTCCAAGGATGAGCCTTCAAAGCTTTTGCGAATGCCTTCTGCATGGTTAGAAAACCGCGCAAACTCCGGACACACTTGCAACACGTGGTCGCGAAAACAATGGCCATTGCCCAACAACAACATGGTTTCGGCTTTCAATTCGGTGGCGCTGATCGAATCGCGCGCAGCCAACGGGTGGTTGCTCGGCAGCGCCGCCATGAACGGCTCGTCATACAAAGCGGCCATGGCCAAGCCCGTGTCAGGGAACGGCTCGGCCATGATGGCGCAATCGATTTCGCCGGTGCGCAGCATCTCCAACAATTTCACCGTGAAGTTTTCTTGCAGCATCAGCGGCATTTGTGGAGACATGTCGATGGTGTGGCGCACCAATTCAGGCAACAGGTAAGGCGCGATGGTGTAGATCACGCCCAAACGCAATGGGCCCGCCAACGGGTCTTTGCCGCGCTTGGCAATTTCTTTGATGTTGGCCGCCTGCTCCAACACACTTTGCGCTTGTCGAATGATGTCTTCACCCAAGGGTGTGACCGCAACCTCATTGGCACTGCGTTCGAACAACTTGACTTGCAATTCTTCTTCCAAGTTTTTGATGCCCACCGACAACGTGGGTTGCGACACAAAGCAAGCCTCGGCGGCACGACCGAAATGTTTTTCTCGCGCCAGCGCAACGATGTACTTGAGTTCTGTGAGTGTCATAAGGTGTTCAGGCTTTCAGAAAATCGGATTTTCCACCCAACCAGCGTTGGATGTGGCGCTGTGCCAAATCTGGGTGTTGGTCGAGCATCAGCGGCGCGAGCTGTTGCGCCCATTGCAACAACTCGCCATCGGTGGCCAAGTCCGCAAACCTCAGCATGGCCGCGCCGCTTTGCCGTGCCCCCAAAAACTCGCCGGGCCCGCGGATCTCCAAATCTCTTCTGGCGATGTCAAACCCATCGCTGGTTTCGACCATGGCGCGCAAGCGGGCCCTGGCCGTGTCGCTCAAGCGCCCATGTTCACCCAACGAATACAACAACACACAAGCAGACGCTGCCGCACCGCGCCCCACCCGTCCACGCAATTGGTGCAATTGGCTCAACCCAAAGCGTTCGGCATGCTCGATCACCATGAGCGACGCATTCGGCACATCCACACCCACTTCGATCACGGTGGTGCTGACCAAGACGCCCATTTGCCCTTGCACAAACAACGACATGACGGCTTTTTTCTCTGCTTGCGGCATGCGCGAATGCAACAAGCCGATCATCACGCCGGGCAAAGCCTGGCAGAGTTGTTCATGGGTGTCGGTGGCGTTGCGCAAATCCAGTGCTTCGCTTTCTTCAATCAACGGGCACACCCAATACACCTGACGCCCTTCCTCCAACTGCGCGCGCATGCGCTCTATGAGTTCATCGCGCCGGGTGTCGGCCAGCAACTTGGTGACCACCGGCGTGCGTCCCGGTGGCAATTCATCGATGGTGGACACATCCAAATCGGCGTAGTAGCTCATGGCCAATGTGCGTGGAATCGGCGTGGCGCTCATCATCAGCAAATGTGGCTCCTGGGGTGCGCCCTGGGCTTGCTCACCGAACGTGTCAGCGTCCGATAACTTTTGCCGCAAGGCCAAACGTTGCGCCACGCCAAAGCGGTGCTGCTCGTCGATGATGGCCAAGCCCAGCGACTTGAAATGCACTTTGTCTTGGATGACGGCATGGGTGCCGATGACCAGCGCCGCCTCGCCGCTGGCCACCAAAGCCAACATCGCTTCGCGTTCCTTTTTTTTCTGGCTGCCGGTCAACCATGCCACTTGCAAGCCTAACGGTTGCAACACCGGCGCCAGCCAACCCACAAGTTTGGCGAAATGCTGCTCGGCCAATATTTCGGTGGGGGCCATCAGCGCGCATTGCCAACCTGCGTCGATGCATTGCGCGGCGGCCAACGCCGCCACCACGGTCTTGCCCGAGCCGACATCGCCTTGCAACAACCGGTGCATGGGCACAGCGCGCGCCACATCGTTGGCGATGTCTTGCACCACGCGTTGCTGCGCATTGGTCAATTGAAACGGCAGCCTGGCTCGCAATTGGGCCAGCACACCTTCTGCGCGATGGCTGTGCGCCAACACCGGTGCGTTCAGCATCTGCCTTTCGCGCTTGGCTTGCAGTTGCGACAGTTGTTGCGCCAGCAACTCTTCGACTTTGAGCCGTTGCCATGCGGGATGGCTGCGGTCTTCCAACATGCCCAAAGGCACATCGGGTGCCGGGTGATGCAAAAACTGCAAGCTCTCGCGCAAACCCCAGGCATGGGCCGGCAAATGGTCACGTGGAATCGTCTCTGCAAAAGCATCGCTTTGCAAGGCGCGCGCCAGCCCGCCTTGCAC
>CANGZG010000045.1 GCA_947458415.1 Comamonadaceae bacterium
CCCAACGTGGCTGAGGCGGCTGTCACGCCCACCGCAAATTCAGCGTCATAGCCGTGGTCGGTCATGGCCTTGACTTCAATCGTGCCCAAGCCCGCCGCGTCAGCCACCGCCGTGCCGCTCATGCCTGCAAACACCACCGAACCCACCACGTTCACATGGCCTAAGCCTCCTTTGAGCCAACCCACCAAAGACAGGGCGTAACCATAAATGCGGTGTGTGATGCCCGAGGTGTTCATCAAATTGCCCGCCAAAATGAAAAACGGCACAGCCAACAAAGGAAAGCTGTCAATGCCTGAGACCATGCGGTGTATCACCACGAAAGGGGGTGAGCTGGGGTTGAGCCAGAGATAAATCAACGAGGCGGCTGCCATCGCCATGGCAACAGGTAAGCCGCCACTGAGTAACACCAGAAAAATGATTTTCAACATGGTCGGTTCAACGGTTGTCTGGGCGTTCAAGCACGCTATGGCCTTGGCGCAAGTGTTGGCGCATGACCCACACGCTGCGCCATGTCATCAGCACAAACGCCAACCACACGACGCCGTACACCAAGTTCATGGGCAGATTAACAATGGTCATTTGGTAGCTGCCCATTTTTTGCATCAGCTCCCAGGTGAGCCAACTGGCACAGCCCAAAAAAGCGATTCGAAGCACGTCCACCAACAAAGACAAAGCCCGGCCTGCACCTGTTGGTAAAAAACGGAAAAAGAAATCCACTTGGATATGGTTGTTCTTGGCCACACCAATGGCCGCGCCAACGAACACCGTGGCGATCAACAAATAACGTGCAATTTCTTCAGTCCATGCAGCCGAGTCGTTGAACACATAGCGCGTGACGAATTGATAGAAGACGGTCAACCCCAGCAACCAAAAAAACGCCAACGCCAACCAAGCCTCGGGCATGACCCCGCTCAAGTCAACCGTTTCATCGGTCTCGCCAAACGCACTGGCCAGTTTGTCAACGTCTTGGCTCATTTGACAGCCTGCACACGGTCGTAATCTGCACGTTCCAGTTTCATGCTTTCAACGGGTTTGTTTTTGAGCACCGAGTCTTGGAAACTTTTGCGGTTGACTTCCACCACGTTCAAGCCTTTTTTCTTGAAGAAATCGATCAGCTCGGCTTCGCGTTTTTTGACTTTTGCCGACGCGCGGGTGGCTGCCTCTTGCATGACCTCGCCAAACATTTTTTGTTCGGCAGGTGACAGGTTGCTCCAGACGTGAGGCGCCACCATGGTGATCAAGCCATCGACGATGTGACCGGTCAGCATGATGGACTTTTGCACTTCAAAAAACTTCTTTGCCTCGATCGTGGTGAGCGGATTTTCTTGCGCATCCACCGTGCCATTTTGCAAAGCCAAATACACCTCGGCAAACGCAATGGGTGTGGGGTTCGCGCCGCAGGCTTGCCACGTGGCGGTGTAGGCTGGTGCGTCTGGCACACGGATCTTTAAGCCTTTGATGTCCGCACATTGGTTGAAGGTTTTGTTCGCAGTGGTGTGGCGTGCGCCGTAGTAGGTGTAGGCCGTGACCTGTATGCCGGTCTTTTGTCGAAACTCATTGACCATTTCTTGAAACAAACTGCTTTTGGAATAGGCCAGCAAATGCTCGCCATCTCTGAAGATGAACGGGTAGTATGCAATGCCAAAACGCGGATAACTGCGCGCGGCAAATGACGGACCGCCGATCATGATGTCCACCGAGCCCAGCATCAAGCCTTGGTTGAGATCGGTTTCTTTGCCCAAACTGGAGGCGGGGAACACCTGGATATCAAACTTTCCTTTGGAGCGTTTTTTGATTTCCTCTGCCGCCCATACCGATTCCGTGTGGTAAGGCTCGGCGGATTCATACACATGCGCCCATTTCAATTTTTGCTGGGCATGGGTTGCCAGCGGCAACACAGGAAGACACACCACTGTCCAAAGAAACAACCAACGACAAAATGAATTGAAATGCATATTGGAAACTTTCGTGTCAGAAAAAAATGCCCACAGAGAACATACAACCCTGTCCCATCGGTTTGCCTACATAGAAACCCTAGATTGCGCCTGGTCGGTGTGTTCTGAAGACCGATTTGGCAGGCGCTTGGGCTGCCATGCATGAGGGTATTTCGCCATTGGTTTGGCAAGTTCACTGCGTAAGATGGACTGACATTTTTCAAGGAGATAAGCATGAACCGTTTCTTTTCTCGCCTGACGCTGGCATTGCTGCTCAGCTGCTTGGGTAGCCTTTCCGCTCACGCTGATTCCTGCGAGTCCATCAGTGCGGACGAGGCCCTGAACGCCGAACAAATGCGCCATGTGGCTCAAACCTCCAACGATTTCACCGCCATGGAAAAAATCTTCTCGCCCGACTTGGTGTACGTGCATTCCAGCTCGGTGGTGGACAACAAGCAGTCATACATCGAGTCCATGCGCTCAGGTAACGTGGTTTACAAAGTGATGCGCCATACCGACGTAGAGGTACGCACCTTTGGATGCATCGCCATCATGACGGGTAACGGCAATTACGATGTCCGTGTCAATGGCAAAGACTTGAACGTGGTTTTGCGTTTTCACAGCATCTGGCAAAAAACCGACGGCGAATTGAAATACGTGTCTTGGCAGTCCACCCGCATTCCCTGACATGTGATGCCTTTTTTGCACAAGCCGGTTTGGTCAGGTGCGCAGGCGGCTGCGCAGGCATTGCTTGGGCAACAACAAGACATGGTGGCGTTCACGGGCTTGCCCGCACAGATTGCGCCACATGAATTGATGCAAGCCTATGCCACGCAAGATGCGTTGGTAGACCAGTTGGTCGGCCAACGCCATACCCATGTCAGCGGCTACAAAATCGCGATCACCACGCCGGTGATGCGCGAATTTGTCGGCTTTGATGACGCGATCTCGGGTTGTGTCTTGGCCGATACCGTTTTCCAAACCGGGCACACCGTCAACGCCAATGCGTTTCAAAACCTGATCATTGAATTTGAGTTGGCGTTGCAGTTTGCTTGTGATCTGCCCGTGACAGGCATGGCATGGACCGCCGACAGCATTGTGGAATGCGTGGCGTGCGCCTACCCATGTTTGGAAATCGCAGACGACAGGCATGCGGTGTACGCCGATTTGAAGCAGCACTTTTTCAGTTTGGTGGCTGAAAACGCTTGGAACCATGGCGTGGTCTTGGGCGAGCGAATTGACAAATCGAGGTTCGCGCAACTTTGGCAGACCACGGGAACCGCGCTTGTGAACGGGCAACCCATTGGCAGTGGCCACAGCCGCGATGTGATGGGCCATCCACTGCAAGCATTGGCATGGATCGCCAACCACATGGCAAGCCGAGGCCATGCCTTCAAAGCAGGGCAGTGGGTCACGACGGGCAGTTGGTTGGCGTCTTACTTTCCCAAGCGCGGGCAAGATTTGCGTTTTGAATTGGTCGATGGCGCGCAGGTGTGCGTCAACATTCATTGAATTTTTGAAGGAGAGAACGTCATGGGTAAACCAGTGATTGGTTTTATTGGAGTGGGTTTGATGGGCGCTGGCATGGCCAAAAACATCGTGACCAAAGGCTTTCCGTTGGTCATCATGGGGCACAAAAACCGTGAACCTGTTGAGCGTCTCAAAGCCTTAGGTGCCAGTGAAGCCAACAATGCGCGTGAACTTGGCAGCCAGTGCGACATCGTGCACTTGTGCGTCACCGGTTCTCCCCAAGTGGAAGCCTTGATGAACGGACCTGAAGGCTTGTTGGCAAGCGGAAAAAAAGGATTGACCATCATCGACTGCTCAACCTCAAACCCTGTTTCCACCAAACAAATGGCGGCGTTGGCCGAGCGCCATGGCATGCATTTCATTGACGCACCCTTAGGTCGCACGCCGGTTGAAGCAGAAGCCGGGACCCTGGACTGCATGGTGGGCGCTTCGGACGAAATTTTTGCCAAAGTCAAGCCAGTTCTCGAATGCTGGTCCGGCAATATCGTGCATTTGGGTCCAGTGGGTTTGGGGCACACCATGAAACTGATCAACAACTTCATTGCCATGGGCTATGCCGCGTTGTTTTCTGAAGCGTTGTCCATTGCGCGCAAAGCTGGTTTGAGCCAAGACCAATTCCATGCCGTGATTGGCTCCGGGCGCATGCGCAGTCCGTTCTACGACACGTTCATGAAATGGACCATGAATGGCGATGAAAACGCGCACAAATTCACCATCACCAACGCCCACAAAGACATGCGTTACCTGAGCAGCTTGGCCAATGACATTGGCGCGTTGCACCCGATCCAAGCCATGGTGAAAAATTCGTTTGCCGGCATGGAAGCGCAAGGGTATGCGCAAAAGTATGTGCCGATGTTGGCCGATTTCGTGGCCACGCAAAACGGACTGCCGCCCTCGCATCCTTTTTGAAAGTGGGCAGGCATGAACCCGTTGTTTGATTTGAGCGGCAAGGTGGCCATCGTCACGGGCGGCAACGGCGGCATCGGCTTGGGCATGGCGCAGGGGTTGGCCGAGGCGGGCGCCACCGTGGTGATTGCGGGACGCAACGAAAGCAAAAACCATGACGCAGTGAACGCCATTTTGCAAAAGGGTGGCAAAGCCTCTGCTGTGGTGGTCGATGTGCAGCAACAAGCCGAGTGTGAGCAAATGGTGCAGCGCAGTTTGCAAGCCCATGGGCGGATTGACATTTTGGTCAACAACGCGGGCATGAACATACGCAAGCCGCCTCAAGCCTACGCGTTGGCTGAATGGAACCAAGTGTTGCAGACCAACTTGACCAGCGCGTTCGTTTGCTCTCAAGCGGTGTATCCGGTTTATGAACAGCAGGGCGCAGGAAAGATCATCAACATCGGCTCAATGATGTCCCTGTTTGGCGCATCATTCGCCACGCCGTATGCCGCGTCCAAAGGCGGCTTGGTGCAAATGACCAAGGCCATGGCTTGTGCGTGGGCCGCCCAACACATTCAAGTCAACGCCATTTTGCCGGGTTGGATTGACACCGATTTGACACGTCAGGCGCGCATCGATGTCGATGGCCTTCACCAACGCGTGTTGGACAGAACGCCCGCCAAGCGCTGGGGCATGCCGGACGACTTCGCTGGCATTGCGGTGTTTTTGGCGAGTCCGGCATCGAACTTCATCACGGGCGCAGCGATTGCTGTGGATGGCGGGTATTCGGTGCAAGGCTGAGGTCTTGGCTGTGCCAAGTCACTCAAGCTTGTCGCGTTGACTCCGATTGATAACATCCGCGGGTTGTTTCAATGTGGTTCAAGATGTTCAATGATGACAAGCCAACTGTGTTGCTGATGCGCCCCAAGCGCGATTGGCGCTGGGCCATGATGGGCCTGCTCTTCCTGTCTGCAGTGAACTGGGCGCAAGCGCAAGACACGCCGCCATCGACGGTTTGCAAGGCTTTCGACTTCCGTGCCATGGCGTATTCCATCAACGATGCCCAGGCCCGCGAAAAACGTGCGTTGGAATGGCTCGCCAGGTACGGCAATGACTGTCCCTTTCGCGAAATTGAATTGATTCGCAGCAATGTGGCCGTGTGGTTGGGAACGTCGAACACCGAAAAAGTGCACCAGACGGTCAAAGCCTTGTACCAAAGTAAAAAGCCTGCGGCGTCCACTTTAGAGGTGAGCAAAAACACCAACACAGCGCCTGCGATCCAACCCTCAGGCAGCCTCAATAACGATGCAAAAACAGGGGCAAAACCCGCTACTGACACTGTCTCTACCGGGCCGAGAAACATCAAAAAACTGCCCAACAAAGTGGATGGCAAAACCGCCGCCAGCAAAGAATTTGCGTTGAGAGAAAGTGAAATCGCACAATGTTTGCCCAATGAAATTGCCACTTGGAACGACGGCGACAAAGACACCAAGATGCTCAGCGCCAAGATGCTGTTCATCTACGACCACCAAGGTGCGCCCGCCGCAGTCAGTGAGGACGCCGTGTTTGCTGTGCTGCAACAAGCCGCGTCTGCTTGGGGCCAGTGTGGCGGTCAAAACGCCGTGATGCTCAAGCGCGATGTATTTGATCCCAACAACGACAGCGCAAAAATCACGGTGCAGTGGAATGACAAAGACAAGTTGGGCACGATTGGACTGGCCAACATCACCTTGAAAACTTTGACCTTGAGTCCAGATGCGTTCAAAAATTTGAATCGCATCAACCCCAACCGCAACTTGGTGGAGACTTTGCAAATGGTGGTGTCGCACGAGGTGGGGCATTTCCACGGGTTGATCGCCCATTCCAAACGTTGTGTGGATGTGCTCTCCTACTACACCAACGATGCCGGCGACAAATGCACGATACGGGGCAATGGTGTCATGCCAACCCAGTTTGAATACCGCTCACTGCTGCCCACCGCGTGTGACATCCAACGCTGTAGGATAGCCAATGGCACAGGATCATCACCATGAACACATACATCACCATCAGCAGTTTGTTAATCACCCTTTGGACGAACCAGGCCTGGGCAGACAACCCGGTCGACACCTTGCCCTCGGGTGTCAAGGTTGAACACCTGAAACCGGGTACCGGTGCCAGTCCCACCGCGGCCGATACCGTGGTGGCGCACTACCGTGGCACCTTGCCAGACGGCAAAGAATTTGACAGCAGTTTCAAGCGAGGCGAGCCAATCGCATTCCCTTTGTCGCGCGTCATTCCTTGCTGGACCCAAGGCATGCAAAAAATCAAAATCGGTGGCAAAGCGCGCCTGACTTGCCCGCCTGAAACCGCTTATGGTGCAGATGGCGTGCGGGGCGTGATTCCTCCCCAATCGACATTGACGTTCGACGTGGAATTGGTCGGCATCAAGAAAAACTGAGCTGTTTTGCGGCGTTGGTGATTACCCTTGGGTTAAGTGTTTCGCCCGGCGATTTGGCTCGCATGCAGGAATTCGTGTGCTAAGGTCTTTGGTTGGTGAACTCAAAGCAAGGTGCATAGCATGAACAATTCCACATCCCTGACCGCCGATGGCGCGGCGTTTGAAAAAGCCACCTACGGCAAAGTGGTTGCCAAGCTGATTCCTTTTTTGTTCATTTGCTACATCGTTGCGTTCTTAGACCGTGTCAACGTGGGCTTTGCCAAATTGCAGATGGCAGGCGACTTGAATTTCTCCGATGCCATTTACGGTTTTGGTGCAGGTATTTTCTTTATCGGGTATTTCATCTTTGAAGTTCCCAGCAACATCATTTTGGAAAAAGTCGGTGCCAGACGTTGGATAGCCCGCATCATGATCACTTGGGGCTTGGTGTCATCGGCTTTCATGTTCACTGACGACATCTATTGGGGCTCACTGGCCACCCTGTTCAATTGCACAGACGCTGAATTCACGTTTTATGTGTTGCGCTTTTTGCTTGGTGCTTGTGAAGCGGGCTTCTTCCCCGGCATCATTTTGTATTTGACCTACTGGTTCCCGGGGTCACGTCGCACCAAAGTCATTGCCTTGTTCATGACCGCGATTGCCATCTCCAACGTCATCGGCGCGCCAGTGTCTGGCGCGATCATGCAGTACATGCAAGGCATTGGCGGATTGCGTGGCTGGGAGTGGCTGTTCTTGCTGGAAGGCATTCCCTCCGTGTTGGTCGGCTTCTTGGTGTTTGTGTTTTTACCGGATGGCCCGCGCAAAGCGAATTGGCTGGATGACCGTGAGAAAGATTTCATCGTGGCACAAGTGGCTTTGGATGACGCTGGCAAAGACGAGTTAGGCAAAGGCCACCGTTTCTCTGACGCATTCACCGACTTCAGGGTGTGGGCACTGGCCTTGGTGTATTTCTCTGGCGTGGTGTGCTTTTATGCCATCAATTTTTGGATGCCGACCATCATTCAAGAACTGGGCATCGACAAAAAAGATTTCTTCAAAGTGGGTTTGCTCAGCATGATTCCCTGGGGCATTTCAGCGGTGGTGATGGTGCTGTGGGGCGCGCATTCGGACAAGACTGGTGAGCGGCGTTGGCACGTCGCAGGCTCCTTGTTGTTGACGGTGGTGGGTTTGATTGGCCTGACCTTGGTGGGTCATGCACCGATACCATCGTTGATTGCCTTGACCTTGGTGGCCTCAGGCACCTTGTCATTTGTCGCCACCTTTTGGTCTTTGCCCACAGCGTTTTTGTCGGGCACGGCGGCGGCGGCAGGCATCGCTTTCGTTAACTCGGTCGGCAATTTGGGCGGTCACTTCGGCCCGGATTTGATCGGACGCGTCAGAACCATGTCGGGTGGCGCGAACGAAGCCGCGTTTTGGGCCTTGGCCTCGGTGGCGTTGTTGGGTGCGGTGATTACCTTGGTGTTGCCCAAGACCCAGAAAAAAATCGCAACCACCTGAGCCACCAGAGGCACCAAGAAAGCCATGGCCATGAGCCAAGCCTTGTCATTGAAGGGCATCTCATCCATGGCCACCAAAGCGCTGCTGCATGCCTTGTCTCAACAGTTCTTGGCGGACACGGGGATTCAAGTCTCAATTGAATCCGTCGGTGGTGTGGATGCGGCCAAACGGGTTGAAGCTGGGGAATCGTTTGACATGGTTTTTTTGGCCGCTGACGCCATCGAGCGTTTGCAGACCAACGGCCATTTGCAAACCGGCACCCGTTGTGATTGGGTAACCTCCTCGGTGGCCGTGGCGGTGCCGGTGGATGCGCCACAGCCTCGCATTGACACCGAAGACCAACTCAAGGCCGTGGTCAATGCCGCTGGTAAATTGAGTTATTCCACTGGTCCCAGCGGCAATTATTTGGCGGCATTGTTCGAGCGCTGGGGCATGCTCGACACACTGCGGCCTCGCATTCTGGTGCCGCCACCGGGCGTGCCTGTTGCTAAACTGTTGGCTGAACACCAGGTCGATTTAGGCTTTCAGCAACGCAGTGAACTCCTGCACCAACCGGGCGTTTGTGTGCTGGGTGATTTACCACCTGAAGTTGCCTACACCACGGTGTTCAGCGCAGGTGCGGGCAGTGCTGCTTCGCACGATGCCGTGCGGCTGCAAGCGGTGTTGGATTTTTTTGAATTCATCTCAGCTGACAAACAGCGGGCGTGTAAGCAATCGTTCGGTATGTCGTGATGCGAGCCCGCCATTGGCTGACCACCCATCCTGTGTGGCTGGCCATGGGGTTGTCATTCGGCACCATCATCGGAACCAGCTTGGTTCGTTTTTCATATGCGCTGTTTGTGCCTGCGATGCGTGCCGATTTGGGTTGGTCATATTTGGTGCTCGGCACCATGAACACCGCACATGCCGCAGGCTACCTGATCGGCGCATTGACCTTGTCCTTGGTGATCCGACGTTTTTCTTCTTGGCTGTCGTTTGTGGTGGGCGGTGTGCTCTGCAGTGTGTTCTTGGGTGTGTGTGGCTGGGTCACCGACGCATGGCTGATGGGGCTGTTGCGTTTTCTTTCAGGCTTTACCAGCGCCTCTGTGTTTGCGGGTGGCACCGTGTTGATTGCTCAACTGGCGGCGCAGCATGTGTCGCGCTCAGGCTTGCTCTTGGGCATTTATTACGCCGGCGGTGGATTGGGCATGGTCTTGTGTGCAGGCTTGGTGCCTTGGACCATCGGATGGGGTGTTGAGTTGGCATGGCCCCATCCTTGGCAACCAGGCTGGATGGCCGTTGGTCTCATCGGTTTGGTGATGACTGCATTGATGTGGCTGCCTGCACGCGCTGTGCCGGCCGCGCCGCCGCGCAACAGCACCGCTGACCAAACGGATTGGCGTCGCTATGTGTTCATGCTCGGTGGTTATTTTTGTTTTGGCATGGGGTACATCGGGTACATGACTTTTGTGATTTCCTTGTTGCGCGAATTGCATTGGCAAACATGGCAAACCAGCGGTTTTTATGCGGTCATGGGGGTGTGCGGCATGTTCAGTGTGCCGGCGTGGTCAGGGGTGCTGGACAAATTCAAGGCGGGGCAGTGCTTGGCCATCGTCAACAGTTTGTTGGCACTGGCTTGCTTGATACCTGCGCTGGTGGCCATTGGCGGCGATGCATGGCCTTGGCATGGCTGGGAGATGGCGGCCATCTTTGTCTCGGGTGCTGTGTTTGGGGGAAGTTTTGCCACGGCAGTGGCCTCCACCACCGCTTTCATCCGCCATAACTTGCCAGCCACCCAGTGGGTCACGGTGATCACGGTGTTCACCAGCGTGTTTGCCATCGGTCAGGTGTTTGGTCCCAGTGTGACGGGGTGGGTCTCAGACCACGCAGGCGGTTTGTCCGCAGGGCTGTTGTTTTCGTCGTTGACATTGGTGGCAGGGGCTTGGTTGGCGACGCGACAGCAGAGTTTGCTCGCGGGAACGTCAAGCGCTCGATGACCGTCCGGGTTGACAAGGCAAAATAAGCCCATGAATTCAGAAGTGACCTCTCCCGTTTATTTGACGGCAGCGTTTTACAAATTTGTGGACTTGCCGGATTTCGCCGAGATGAAGCCGCCTTTGTTGGCTTTGTGTGAGGCCCGCCAAGTTAAAGGCATGGTGTTGTTGGCCCGAGAAGGCATCAACAGCACCATCGCCGGTGCGGCCGAGGATGTGCATGCGGTTCTGGCGTATTTGCGATCCGACCCTCGATTGGCAGACTTAGAGCACAAAGCCTCGTATGCCGACAAGCCGCCGTTTTACCGAATGAAGGTTCGGCTGAAAAAAGAAATCGTCACCATGGGCGTGCCCGGTGTCAGCCCCACCCACATGGCGGGCACCTATGTCAAACCCAAAGATTGGAATGCGTTGATTTCTTCACCCGATGTGGTGGTGATAGACACACGCAACGATTACGAAGTGGAAATCGGCACCTTCAAAGGCGCTGTCAATCCGGACATTCAAACCTTTTCTCAATTGCCAAAATGGGTTGAGCAGGCGCGTGAATTAGAAGATCGCCATGGGCGCAAACCACGGGTGGCGATGTTTTGCACCGGCGGCATTCGCTGTGAAAAATCCACCGCTTTGTTGCGTGCCAATGGGTTTGATGACGTGTTTCATTTGCAAGGTGGCATCTTGAAATACTTGGAAGACATTCCACCCGAGGAAAGTTTGTGGCAAGGCCAGTGCTTCGTGTTTGACGAAAGGACCTCGGTGGGCCATGGATTGCTGCCCGGCAAGTTGGGCATCTGCCGCAGTTGCCGCGACCCCTTGGCTGAGGGCATGACCGATTCACCTTTGTTTGAATTGGGCGTCAGTTGCCCGCGTTGCTTTCACACGACCAGTGATGAACACAAGCAACGTGCGCGTGAAAGACAGCGCCAATTTCAGCTGGCCAGAGCGCGCGGTCAAGTGCATTTGGGTGAACCCCAAAAACAAAAAATGATGGCGCAGTGGTTGCCAGCCGATGCGCCGGTGTTGTATTCGTTTCGCCGTTGTCCTTATGCCATGCGAGCCAGGTTGGCATTGCTGTCGGCAGGCATCCGATGTGAGTTGCGCGAAGTGGCATTGGCTCAAAAACCGCAAAGCTTGTTGGTGGCTTCCCCCAAAGGAACCGTGCCGGTGTTGGTGTTACCAAACCATGTCATCGATCAAAGCATGGACATCATGCTGTGGGCATTGCAACAGCATGACCCCCAGGCTTGGTTGCCCAAAGAACCTCAACAGTTGAGTGACACTTTTGCGTTGGTGAATGTGTTTGACGATGAATTCAAGCACCACCTTGACCGGTACAAATACCCGACCCGTTACCAATTGACAGATGGATTGGCTCACCGCGATGCGGGTGAACAGTTGCTAAGGCCACTCGATGACAAACTGCAAACCCAACCGTATTTGAATGGACAGCATTGGGGCTTGGCAGATGCGGCGACAGCGCCTTTTGTCAGGCAGTTTGCGCAGGTTGACAGGGTTTGGTTCAATGCCCAAACATGGACAGCATTGAGTACATGGCTGAGGGCGTTTGAGGATTCACCGGCTTACCAACTGTGCATGCACAAATACAAAGTTTGGCATGCCGATCACAAACCTGTGGCTTACCCCAGTTTTGAGACAAGTACATCGGTTGGTGAAGCCAACACGTCAAGTCAAGTGTTGGTTCGGTGATTCAGGCACGGCTGTGTCGATCAGAGTGAACAAACATAAGTGAGCATGGCTTGACTGCTGGTGTCTTTGCCAATCATGACCCAGTCCGAAGGTTGGTAGGCCTCTTCTGATTTTTGACCGCTGGCCATGGGTTGTTTGAACGCGGCCACTTGCATGTTGCGTTGCAATTTTTCATTGCAGTCGTATTGCCAGATGCCACGGTAGGACAAATCGCCTTGCGAGTCAGCATTGGACAAATCTTGAATATGCCAAAACATTCTGACGTTGCCTTTGATTTTGATGTTGGGGTCAACATACAAAGACGTGCCGAATTCATTTTTGGTGACAAACACCCAGTCGGCAGACGCGGCACAACTGGCCACGGCACACAAAGCGATCAGAAGTTTTTTCACAAGCGAGTCTCCAAAGTTAAATTCCATTATAAAAATGGACAGACTGCTTGAGAAACCCCCAGTTTGCAGGGGGTACTGGTGTCAGTCAATCAAAAATATCGCTCAGCCAAGACTTCTGTCGCCGGTGGTGATAGTGGGAATCACCGACATAAACCACTTTTTCATTGGCATGCTTTGCTTGGTGCATGGGTTGGGACGAAACGTTGACCGCATTCGTTGAGCTGGCGGCTGCTTTTTCAAGCAGTTTGTCCAGTTCACCCCGATCAAGCCAGATGCCTCTGCAATCAGGGCAGTAATCAATTTCAATGCCTTGACGTTCTGACATCACCAAGGCTGTGTGGTTGCAATGGGGACATTTCATCTTCATGGTTCCTTTTCAATCATGTGGTGTGGAAACATTCAATGGCGGTTGGGTCATTCGTTGGCACTGCCAAAACCGAACAGGCTCAACAAGCTGGTGAACAGGTTGAAGATTGACACGTACAAACTGACCGTGGCCAACACATAGTTGTTCTCGCCGCCGTTCACGATGCGACTGGTTTCAAACAAAATCATGCCGGCAGACAACATGGCAACCATGGCAGACACGGCCAAGCTGAGCGCGGTCAATTCAAAAAACATGGCAGCCAATCCAGCCACCAATGCGATCACCATGCCGCAGAATAAAAATCCGCCCATGAAACTGAAATCGCGCTTGGTCACCAACACATATGCTGACAGCGCCACAAAGGTCGCGCCTGTGGCGGCCAAGGCCAGCGATACCGTGTGCGCTCCACCCGGCAGGTTCAATGCATGTGTCAGCAAGGGGCCCAATGTGTAGCCCATGAATCCGGTGAGGGCAAAGACAGCACCGAGTCCCCACGCACTGTTTTGCCATTTGTAGACAGTAAACAGCAGTCCGAAGTAGCCAATCAATGTCAGGATGACGCCGGGCGCAGGCCATTGGTAACTGACCGCTGCGGTCGCCACGGCCGCGCTGAAAAGCAAGGTCATGGCCAGCAGGGCATAAGTGTTGCGCAATACCTTGTTGCCAGAGGCAGTCTGCCATGTCTCGAGACCTGAGCCTTGCACCGTGTGGGTTCTGCCTGCCAATTGTTGAGCGTTGAATCGCATGGTGATATTCCCCCTTTCATTGAGAAGAACCAGAAGATAGGGGTTTGCTTGTTACTAAAAAAGCAGATAATTTCTTATCATCATTCCTGTTAAAACTGACCATGAGCGCATTTAATTACAAACACCTCTATTACTTTTGGGTGGTTGCCAAGGAGGGCGGCATCTCTCGTGCGGCCGACAAGCTAGACATGGCGGTGCAAACCGTGAGCGCGCAAGTGCGTGAACTCGAGCGCTCGCTGGGCTGCGAATTGCTCAAACCCGCCGGAAGAGGGCTGGCACTGACAGATGCGGGCATCGCCGCGATGCAACAAGCCGATGCCATTTTCCAGTTGGGAGAAGAGCTGCCGAGCCGGGTCAGGGATGCTGTCAGTACGCCTGTGGTCAGGTTGCGTTTGGGTATCAGCGACGGTTTGCCCAAGCTGGTGGTTCACCGTTTGCTGCTGCCTGTTGCGACTGAACCGCAACTGCGATTGCTGTGTCACGAGCGCAGTTTCTTTGACCTGCTTGGTGACTTGGCACTGCACAAATTGGATTTGGTCATCTCCGACAGGCCTGCGCCAGCCAACCCGAACATCAAGCTCTACAGCCACTCACTGGGGTCTTCGAGCATGGCTTGGTATGGCACGGCGGCGTTGATGAAAACCACCAAGCGCCGTTTCCCCGATTGCCTGAACGAATTACCCATGCTGTTGCCCACCTCACACACGGCAAGCCGAGATCGCTTAGACCTGTGGTTTGAGCAACAAGGCATTCGGCCCATGATTGTGGGTGAGTTTGAAGACAGCGCGTTGCTCAAAACCTTTGGCGCAAGTGGCATGGGGGTTTTTCCGGTTGCAGAATGGGTGCACGATGAATTGCTGGCCCATTACGCGGTCAAACGCATCGGTCCATGCGAAGGTGTGACAGAGCATTTTTACGCAGTGGGCACTGAAAAGAAAGTTCAGCACCCACTGGTTCAGCGATTACTCAAACCAACGGCATGAGTGGGTTTAGGCGTTGGGCTCTGGCTTGGCGGTGCGCACACTCAGCAGCATGGTGATCACCAAAATGCCAATCACCACACCCAAAGACACCGTGACAGGTATTTTGTAAACATCGATCAAACACATTTTGGTGCCGATGAAGACCAGAATGATGGCCAAGCCGTAGTTCAGTAAATGGAATTTGTGGGCAACCGCGGCCAGCAAAAAATACATGGCACGCAGACCCAAAATCGCCAGTACGTTGCTGGTCAGCACAATGAAGGGATCGCTGGTGATGGCGAAGATGGCGGGAATCGAATCGACTGCAAAAATCACATCGGTCAAGGCGATCAAGCAAATCACCATCAGCAAAGGAGTGGCAATTTTTTGACCGTTTTCAATGGTCCAGAATTTTTCGCCGTCATAGTGTTTGCTGACCCGCATGTACTTGCGCAGCAACTTCAGCGCAGGGTTGTTGTTCAAGTCGGGTTCTTTGCCGGCAGCCCACCACATTTTGATGCCGGTCAAGACCAAGAACGCACCAAAGACGTACAGCACCCAATGAAACTCTGACATCAGCCAACCGCCGGCCAAAATCATCACTGTTCGCAAGACAATGGCGCCCACGATGCCAATCATCAGCACCCGTTTTTGAAATGCTGACGGCACAGCAAAGTAGGTGAAGATCATCAAGAAGACGAAAATATTGTCTACCGCCAACGATTTTTCAATCAAGTAGCCAGTGAGAAATTCCAGTGATTTGGTGTTGGCCAATTCGGTGGAACCACTGCTGTCTTTGACGGCCCACCAGAACAGCCCGTTGAATACAAAACTCAAGGCAATCCAGATCAGCGACCAGTTGAGCGCTTCTTTCACACCAATATCATGTGCGCCTTGTTTTTTGAGCACCACAAAATCGATGAACAAAGAGGTCAGCACAATCACACCGAACACGACCCAC
>CANGZG010000046.1 GCA_947458415.1 Comamonadaceae bacterium
TGATGATGCCATTTACATGATCAAAGCCAACTGAGTTTTGAACAACCCGCTTGCCCAAGCCGCATTTGGCGGCAGGCAAGTTTCATTTCGTCAAGGTTTTTTGTAGCCGTTGAACAGCGTGCCCCACAAGGAGCGCTTGACATCGCTGGTGCCCATGAACCAGTCTGCCAAAGGAAAGGTCAGGTTCATGTTTTTATGCATCATGATGCCCTGGTTGTGGTGCGCCGCATGATGTCGTCGGATGGTGTTGATGAACGGCAAGTACCTCAGCCACTTGTTGTCTGGTATGTGGCAGCAAAAGTGAAACGTTTCATAGACCAAGTAATGCGCCACGATGGTCATGAAGCTGATGTAGCCCGCGTTGGCACCCCACAGCCCACTGATTAACCAAGCGATGCCACCCCCGCCGATGGTCAACACCCCAAGTACCCGCCAAGGGAAAAACACAATGCGAAATTCGCGAACACTGTCGAAGGTGTAATTGGCGTCTGTGAAATACTGGTGGTGTTGTCTGGTGTGCCGGTCGTAAATGGCCCGCAGCGCAAACACATCGATATGTCGGTGCATCACATACTTGTGCATGGCCCATTCAACGAAGTTGCCTGTGACAGCCACAGGCAACACCATCCACCAAGCCCAGGTGGCATCATTCAATTGGTGAAAGCCATAAACCAACATTGCCAAACCTACTAAGTAAATGACTGCGGTGTGCAACAAGCCGTTGTAGAACGGGCTGATGTGGGCGCGGTAATGCTCACGAAACTGACGTTGGTGTTCTGTCATCGCGTTAGGTTCGGAAAAAGTGGTCATCTCGGTCTCTCCTGTGAATACCCGCCCAGCTGTATGCTGGTTGAATACATGGTTTGAAGCTACAACACCAATATCGCCCTGAAATCGTTCACGTTCGTGTGTGTCGGGCCAGTCACCACCAAATCATTCAAGGCTTCAAACAAACGGTAACTGTCATTTCTGTCGGCATGGTCAGCAGGTTGGATGCCCCGTTGCGCGCAGCGCGCCAAGGTGTCGGGCGTGACGATGGCGCCAGCGTTGTCTTCCACGCCGTCAATGCCATCGGTGTCGGCCGCCAATGCCCACACGCGCGGTTGTGCTTGCAAGGCCGTGGCCAAGCCCAAACAAAATTCGCCCGCGCGCCCGCCTTTGCCTTTGGGAAATCCGGCCACGGGTGGGCGCAGGGTCACAGTCGTTTCGCCGCCGCTCAAAATCACGCAAGGGGCTTGAAACGGTCCGTGGCCATGGGCCGCAGCGCGGGCCAATGCGGCGTGCATTTTGGCGATCTCGCGGGATTCGCCCTCGATTTCATCTGACAACACGTACGCATTCAAACCGGCCGCACGCGCTGCTTCGGCTGCGGCTTGCAAAGACTGCATGGGCGTGGCGAGCATCTTGACTTGGTGAGACGCAAACACAGACGAACTGGACTTGGGTGTTTCCAAAGTGGCGTCTTTCAAAGCCTGTCGCACTGACGCTGGAATGGCAATGCCATAGCGATCCAAGATGGCCAGTGCTTGTTCGCAGGTGCTGTCATCGGCGACGGTGGGGCCGCTGGCAATCACGGCGGGGTCATCGCCAGGCACATCGCTGATGGTCAGTGTGCACACGCTGGCAGGGTGACATGCCGCCGCCAATCTGCCGCCTTTGATGCGCGAGAGGTGTTTGCGCACGGTGTTCATTTCGCCGATCGGTGCACCGCAAGCCAACAAGTCTTGGTTGATGCGTTGCTTGTCTTGCAAAGTCAGTCCCTCCGCCGGCAAGGTCAATAACGAAGAGCCGCCGCCAGAGATCAGGCAAATCACCAAGTCGTCTGCCCCCGCAGCACGCGCCAATGCCAACATGCGTTCGGCTGCGTCAACCCCTGCTTGGTCAGGCACCGGGTGCGCTGCTTCACAAATCTCGATGCGCTGACGCAACCCTGCCGGACGCGGTGGCGTGTGGTGATATCGGGTCACCACCAAACCGTCGAGTGGCGCGTTCTCTGGCCAACATTGCTCGAGGGCATGCGCCATCGCGCCAGCCGCTTTGCCTGCGCCCAACACCCACGTGCGACCGCGAGGCGGTGCTGGCAACAGGGCCGCCATGTTCGGCAACGGCTGGGCGCGCGCCACAGCCACCTCAAACAAATGGCGTAAAAAAGCGGCGGGCTGTTGCCGGGGGTCGGGAGGTCTGTTCATGGGCAAAGAGGATAACGGATTGACTCAAGTTTGGCCGGTTGCCGCCGATCTACCTTTCGATACCCGCTGAAAGAACCCTATGCAAGCCTCTGACGTCAACAAATACTTGAAAGACACCGCCAATGACCCTGAAAGTCTGTGGCTGATCGTGGCCTCGGTGGTGTTTTTTCCGCTGGTGCTGGCTTGGGCTGTTTGGAAGTTGTTCAACAAAGGGGCGGATGCGTTTTTGGCGCAAGCGCTCTACAACACCAAGCTCAAGCATTTTCAGGATGCGCGGATCGAAACCCTCAAAGAAGCCCACAAGCAACAAATGATGTTCGAGTATCAGCAGTACTTGGCAGAACGCGAAAAACGCTTACAGGCTTATGAGAAAAAAATCAGGGCCCAGGCGCCCCCGCCAGAAACCACCGCCCCAGCGCTTGACGCTCCTGCTCAGTGATGCGGGTGGCGTTGCTCATGGGCATTTGACGCAACACCACCACTTGTTGGTAGATGTTTTGTGCATTGGCACTGATGAGTGACGGACTGTCTAAGCGCAAATTTTTCATTTGAACTTTTTCACCATGGCAACTGACGCAGCGTTGGTTGACGATGGCTTGCACTTCTTCAAAAGTCACAGGTTGATCGGCGTTGGATGAGGCCGTGGTTCCCGTGCTGGGCCACAGCGCCAGCACCAAGGCCAAGATCAAACTGACACCTGCCAATGCATACGGCCAAGGGTGTGCGGCTTTGCCCAAGTGCCAACTGTGTTTTTGCACAAAGAATTGGCGTATCAACACACCAGCGAACATCATCACAAACAACAAGGCCCAACGTTGCGGGTGATTGACCAACAGGCCCTCGTGGTTGGCCAACATGGCAAACAACACGGGCAAAGTGAAATAGGTGTTGTGCACGCTGCGCTGCTTGCCGCGCTGTCCATGAATGGCCAAAGACGCTTCGTCGAAGGGTTGTCCGCTGGTGAGCGCTTTGACCACGATGCGTTGGCCCGGGATGATGCAAAAAAAGACATTCGCGCTCATGGTGGTGGCCAAGGTCGCGCCCATGAGCACGAACGCGGCACGTCCCGCATACAGTTGGTTGAACAACCAACACAGCACCGCCACCAACACCAGAAGTATCAGTGCAAGCCAGCGCTCGCCATGCGCGCGTTGACCCAAGGTTTTGCACAGCGTGTCGTAGACCCACCAAAAGCCCGCCATGAAACCCAAGGCGGTGAAACCGGCTGCATGGGTAGACCACGCGTGTACAGCGGGGTCGATCAAATACACGTTGGCTTGCCACAAGTAAAGCACGCAAAACAGCGCGAATCCACTCAACCAAGTGGTGTAGCTTTCCCAATAAAACCAATGCAACGTGCTGTTGATGTGTCCGGGTGCGCCGAGGTATTTTTGCGGGTTGTAAAAACCGCCGCCGTGCACTGCCCACATTTCACCGCCGACGCCTTTGGCTTGCAGGTTGGGGTCTTGTGGGGGAACGAGGTTACTGTCCAGAAACACGAAATAAAACGAGGAGCCAATCCAAGCAATGGCGACAATGACATGCAACCAGCGCAGCAACAATTGAGCCCATTCAAGCAAGTACATTTCCATAGGGCTTGACTATATTCTGATTTTTTTGAATCGATGTCTGTTCAGGATTTAAAAACCCGTTTGCAACAACTGCGCAGCCACCGACACCGCAATCACCTCAGGCAGTTTGCTGTCAATCCCCGCGATGCCAATCGGTGTGGTGACCTGCGCAAAATCCGCCGGCCCAAATCCGCGCTCCTCCAACCGGTGCTTGAACCTCGCCCATTTGCTGGCGCTGCCAATCAATCCCACATAAGGCAAATCCGCCGTTGAACGCAGACGTTTCAAACACGCCGCCAAAATGTCCAGGTCCTCGGCATGGCTGAAGCTCATGATCAACACCCTGCTGCCAGGCTGCAAGTCAGCCACCGCTCCGTGCACGGGGTCCGAATGCTCGGTTGTCACTTGCGCGGGTAAGTTCGCAGGAAACACTTCGTCGCGGCTGTCGATCCAACGCAATGCAAACGGCAAATCCGACAAGACATTCACCAATGCACCTCCCACGTGCCCGCCGCCAAACAAGGCCACGGGTTGAAGAAGGGGCCGCAATTCCTCACGAAGTGCCTCGGCGTCCGCCGCGCTCACCCTGCGGTATTCCAACTCGACCACGCCTCCGCAGCATTGCCCCAATGCAGGCCCGAGTGGCACAGTTTGCAAGCCAGGGTGTGACGCGCGTCCAGCCAACATGTCTTTGGCCAATGCCACCGCTTGGAATTCCAAATGGCCGCCGCCGATGGTGCCCACCAAGGCATGGGCAAAAACCGCCATCCAACTGCCGCTGTCGCGGGGCACAGAACCACGGGTACGCACCACCTTGACCAACACAGCCTGGTCATGGGTCAAATGTTCTGTCAGTTGTGTCAATATTTTCAAAAAATCACCATATTCATTAGGATGTTAAATTCCTGTTCATCCCTATCAGCAACCTCTGCGTTTCAAGGACTGGCATGCATCGATATTCCATGAACCCAACCACCGTTGGTTTGATGCTCATTTGGTTGACCGGTTGCGTGGTGGCTCCCAAACAAACCACACCACCGCCAGCGCCAGCGCCTGTCCCTGAATACAAACCTGCGCCTGCGCCGGTACCTGCTCCAGCGTCTGAACCCCAACCCGCTCCCCCGCCGGCACCAGCAGCGCCGACAGTCAAAGCGCCTCCACCTGCGCCGCCGCCGCAGGCCGCCAAACCCGTGCCACCTGCAGAACCTGTCAACCCCTTGAAATCCATGGCGCGTGATCCCAAAGAATACCGCAAGGACGCTGCCAAACACCTATACCGCAAGTACCCCGAGAAAATTTATGCAGGCAAACTGCCGCCCATGCTCAAAGCCGTCGGTGTGATCGATGTGGTGGTGGGCCCCAACGGCCAAGTGCTGGAGATGATCTGGTCCAGGGCCCCTCGGCATGTGCCCGATGTGATGCGCGACATCGAAACCATGATTCGCCAAGCTGGACCGTATCCTGCACCTGTGAACCTGCGCAAAGTCACTTACACCGAAACTTGGTTATGGCATAAAAGCGGACAGTTTCAGCTGGACACGTTGACCGAAGGCCAACAATGAAACGTCTCAAGACCCTCGGTAGGTCGAGTAACTCCAAGGGCTGACCAACAAAGGCACATGGTAGTGTTGCGACACGTTTGCCACGCCAAAATCAATCGTCACTTGGTCTAAAAAATTCGGCTCGGGCAAGGCAACGCCTTTGGCAGCGAAATAGTCTTTGACGGCAAACACCAACCGATAGGTTCCCACTTGGAGTTGCGGGTTGTCCAGCAAAGGGCCGTCGCTGCGCCCGTCGGTGTTCAACACCCATGTGCGAATCAGTTGTGGTTGCGCAGATTGGGTGGTGTACAAAGACACCGACATGCCCGCCGCAGGGCAACCGTGCATGGTGTCCAAAACATGTGTGCTCAATCCCATGGTGCGTCTCTTTGGTCAGTTACTGCGTCAGGTATATAGTTGATTGGATCAGTTTAACGCCCTCCATTTAAACGCCATGAACCCATTGACGCCACCCGCACACAACGACCATCCGATCGCATGGCTGAACCAAGCCAGTGATTCAGAAGTGATCGACTGGTTGCACGGCATTTATGAGCACAGCCATTGGGTGGCGCACGCTGCACTGCCGCACCGGCCGTTTCGCAGTTTGGCGCATTTGAAATGGGCCTTGTGCGACAGCGTGACCCGCGCCTCGCATGCGCAGCAACTGGCATTGGTCAAAGCCCACCCCATGCTGGCAGCCAAACCCGCAACCGGCTTGACCTCCGAATCTCGACAAGAACAACAACTCGCGGGGCTGTGGCAAAGCACCCCCACACAGGCCGAAGAACTCCGACAACTCAACGCGAATTACCTTGCCCGTTTTGGTTGGCCGTTCATCATCGCCGTTCGCGGGCCACGTGGCCTGGGTTTGTCACCCGAAGCCCTCTTGACGGAATTGCGCCGTCGCATGACGCATTCACCCGTGCATGAATTCCATGAATGCCTGCGCCAAATTCACCGCATCGCAGAAACCCGCTTGAATGAAAAATGCCAAAGCCAGCCACGCTTAGGGGGTGAGGTGTGGGACTGGCATGAATGGTTGGCGCAATTCAGCGACCCCGGGTTCAAAGAACATGGGCAATTGAGCGTTTCTTACTTGACTGCCGCGCACCAAGCCTGCGCCCACACCCTCGCATTGGGCATGAAAGCCTGCGGCTTTGACGAGGTACACATCGATGACGTGGGCAATGTCGTTGGCCGCTACCATGCACAAAACCACGATGCGCCGTATTTGCTCACCGGCAGCCATTACGACACGGTGCGCAACGGTGGCAAGTACGACGGGCGCTTGGGCATTTTGGTGCCCATGGCATGTGTGCGCGAATGGGCTCGCCAGCAAAAACGCTTGAACATCGGCTTGGAAGTGGTGGCATTTGCCGAAGAAGAAGGCCAACGTTACAAGGCCACGTTCTTGGCGTCATCGGCTTTGGTCGGCACGTTTGACAACGCATGGCTGGACCAGCAAGACGCCAACGGCATCAGCATGCGCGCCGCCATGACAGCGGCCGGGTTCGACCCGCGCCGCATTTCACGCATTCAGCGCGACCCCAAAGGTTATGTCGGTTTTGTTGAGGTGCACATCGAGCAAGGCCCGGTGTTGCACAGCATGCATTTGCCGCTGGGCATCGTCACCTCCATCAACGGCAGCGTGCGCTACTTGGTGAAGATCACCGGCACGGCCAGCCACGCAGGCACCAGCCCCATGAACCAACGACAAGACGCGGTGGCCGCGTTCGCGCAATGGGCGGTTGAGGTTGAACAACGCGCCAAACAAGATGGCGATTCTGTTGCCACCATCGGCATGTTGAATGTGCCGCAAGGGTCTGTCAATGTCGTGCCTGGCGCTTGCCATTTCAGCCTTGACATGCGCGCACCCACCGATGCACAACGCGATGCCATGGCGCAGGACCTCTTGCAGCGATTACGCGACATTTGCGCTGAACGCGGCGTGCAATGCGAACTGGAAGAAACGGTGCGGGCCTCTGCCGCCCCCAGCGACCCGGCTTTGCAACGACGCTGGGAGCAAGCCGTCACCCAACTCGGTTTGCCCATACACCGCATGCCCAGCGGTGCCGGCCATGACGCCATGAAACTGCACCAGGTCATGCCACAGGCCATGTTGTTTGTGCGCGGTGAGAACCAAGGCATCAGCCATAACCCGTTGGAATGCACCACCGCCGACGACATCGGTTTGGCCATCCAAGCTTTTCAGTCGTTCATGGTGGACATGGCGGGCTGACCGCATCGGTCAATCTGCCGATGGGCCCAGCACAAGGACCGCGCCGTTCAAGGCGGCAAGTCGCGGCTCAGGTCTTTGGCCATGCCATAGCGTTTCTTGGCCTGCCCGACCATCACCACCAACACAGCGCCCACCACGCCTGCGGTCTGGTACACCCATGACTGCACTTTGGTGACGCCACCGGCCGATACATCGCTCGGCACATAGGACAACATCACAGGATCGGTGACGGCCATGGTGCCTGCGATCCAGCCCATCAACATGGCCCCCAAAGTGATCACCCAGGGGAATCTGTCCATCAACCGAATCACAAACGTGCTGCCCCAAACCACGATGGGGATGCTGACCAACAAACCAAACACAACCAAGACCAACTTGTGCTCGCCGCCACCGGCTTCAGCGGCGGCGGCCACGCCCACCACGTTATCCACACTCATGACCAAGTCGGCAATGATGATGGTTTTGATGGCACCCCAAAGCCGGTCGCTGGCGTCGACCTTGTGGTCTTCGTCTTCTTGGGTCAGCAGTTTGATGCCTATCCAAAGCAGCAGCGCAGCGCCAACCAATTTCAAATAAGGCACAGCGAGCAAGGTCAAAGCAAACCCGATCAACACCACGCGAATCAAGATCGCGCCCATGGTGCCAAACAAAATACCCCGACGCCGTTGGTGCTCTGGCAGGCCCCGGCAAGCCAGCGCAATCACAATCGCATTGTCCCCGCCCAGCAAGATGTCGATCATGATGATTTGAAGAACCGCCATCCAGAAATCGGGGGTTGCCAGCGTGTCCATCAGGTTCCTTCAGTTATGTGGGTGGCTGTATTCGCCAAGTACTCAAGCCATGATAGCCCCTGAAACAAGCCCACCCATGTCACGCCTGTCCGCGCCAGACAAGCACCCCGACAGAAGGTTTGCGGCTGGCACACGGGTTTTGATGCCCCTCAAAGCCTTTGGCCGGCTAGTGAAAACCCTAATTCATCAAAATGGATTTTAAATAATTGAGTTTTTCTAAATTCACAAATTTTGTGAATTTAGCGAATATCATTGTGAACACAAGGTTATTTGAACCCGCAGAAAGAGTGCATCAAGTATGAACCCCACCAAATCCTCCGAACATCCTGGGACGGCGCCCACCTTCTCAGACTGGATCTTCATCCTGATTGTGATTGGCGCCTTGGCGTTGGTCGCTTATTTGGGCGAAATTGCGTTCGAACACGCCCAACAAACCGAAAAAAGCAAGCGCAATGGTGAAGCATTGGCTGCATGGTTCAGCGACGCCAGCTCCAAACGGTTTGCCCCCGACTATGCGATCAAAGCTTGCGCCGGTGGCGGCGACCCCAAAACCAGCACCTGGGGAGCTTGCTTGGAACATTTGCAAGCCCATGAATTCAAAGACATGACCAACCCATTCAAGGGCAAGCCGCCCGAATTCATCGAGCAATGCAATCCCGCAGACAAATCATTGACCGGTGAAATCGTTTTGCTCAAAGCCGTCCCCACGCCTGCAGGCTCTGCAGTGCCGAGCATCAATTCGAAACTCAACCCCGAGGACAGCATTGACCAGAAACTTTCCCTGAGCATTGGCATTTGTGACAAAGGTTCATACCTTGTCAAAGTGGCTGATGTGGAATTCTGAGGAACCTGACATGTCACAAGATAACACCACCAACTCATCACCGCCCAAGTTGATCGACATTGATTTGGTCGACGCCAAAGCCTTGTTAGGACTTGAAGATGCTGGTCCCGCCATCTCCCGCGACCAGCCGTTTCGCCGCTGGCTGTATGACTGGACTTTGAACCCGAACATAGCGGGTAATTTCCAAAAACCGCTGGACAGCTGGATCGGCATATTGATTGTTATCAACTTGTTCGCCTTGGTACTGGAACATGTCCCAGCCCTGTATGAGCCTTACAAGCAACTCTTTCACTACTTTGACATTTTTTCAATCACGGTGTTTGTGTTGGAGTACGCGCTGCGTTTTTACTTGGCGCCGGAAGACGAAGAATTCAAAAACAAAAACACGCCACGGGTCGCCTACATCTTCAGCCCGTTCGCCATCATTGACTTTTTAGCGATTGCGCCGTTTTTCTTGCAAGCTTTCATACCGATTGATTTGCGCGCACTGCGGTTTTTGCGGTTGCTGCGAATCTTGAAGCTGTTTCGCATTGTCATTCCAGCCATCAAAGAGTTTGCTGAACTGAACCAAGGGCGCACCTTCCGTCAAAAAATTCACGCCTTGGTGTTTGAGAGTGAATATGGTGGCAAGCTGCAATCCATTTTCGACACGTTCATTGGCATTTGGGTCATTATTTCAGTGCTTGCAGTGGTGCTCGAATCCATCCAAAGTGTGAGCTACCTCATCAACCTGGAATTTGTGATTCTCGACACGGTGGCTGTGGCCATCTTCACGGTTGAATACCTGATGCGCATCTACGCGTGCGTGGAAGAACCCCGCTTCCGGCATGGCTTTTTAGGGCGACTCAAACAGGCACGCAACCCGTCCACCTTGATTGATTTGCTGGCCATTCTTCCCTTCTTTTTGGAAGTGTTGCTTGGTAGCGTGCTTGATTTGCGTTTCTTGCGAACATTCCGCTTGGCGCGTTTGCTCAAGCTCACCCGCTACAACGACTCAACCAAAATCCTGACCACGGTGATTGTTCGCGAATGGCCAGTCATCAGCGCTTCTGCGTTCATCATGATATTGATGGTGATCATGACTGCCAGCTTGGGCTATGTGTTCGAACACGAAGCACAGCCCGAAAAATTCGACAACATCCCCAACTCTGTGTACTGGGCTGTCATCACCTTGGCTTCTGTGGGTTATGGCGACATATCACCTGTCACTGTTGTCGGGCGGTTCATGACGGTGGTCATGGCGTTGTTGGGCATTGGTATTTTTGCGATTCCCGCAGCTTTGCTGGCCTCTGCGTTTGGTGACCAATTGCACAAAGAACGGGAGTTGCTGAAATCCAACTTGCGCACCATGATGAAAGACGGGCATTTGGACGAGAATGAAATTCAAATGCTCAGAATTGAAGCAAAGCGACTGCACATCACGATCGAGGAGTTGAATGCATTGCTTGAAGACGCCCATAACGAGCGCATTGAAAAACAAAACCAATCTCAAATGCCTTTGCATGTGATTGCGGGTCGCCCTGCCCAAGCCGTTGAACATTACAAAAACCTGCTTGGACAAATTCATCAACTGGCCTTGATGGCAGATGCCTCTGAATTTGAAGCAGCGGCACGCGCGTCAGACCGCTTGTCCGCCTCTGAATTGGCCATGTGGCAAAAATTTCAATCTGGAAAGCCTAACAGCTAAGCGTTGAATGAAGTGCTCCCAGTGTCAGTCGGGCAACGCATCTGACAGTCTTTTTTGTGGTGAATGCGGGGCGGTGTTATCCACTTCCCCGGCTTTTGCTGAACTCAACGTCGAAGCCGGTGCGCCAGGCACTCGCACGGCGGGTTTGCGCCACACTGTCATGGAAATCTTAGAGGGGTCGCCCTCTCAAGCATTGTCAAAATATGTGGAATGGTTGATCACCGTGGTGGTGGTGGTCAATTGCTCTGCGGTGATTCTGGACTCTGTGCCAGCGATCCATGCCCAGCACAAAGCGTTTTTTCACGAACTCGAATTCTGGAGCGTGATGTTCTTCAGCTTGGAATATGTGCTGCGCGTCTGGTCGCTGGGCGCCAAACACACCGACAGCGCATGGCGCGGCCGACGTGGCTACATCTTCAGTCCATTTGGTTTGGTGGATTTTTTCGCCACCATGCCGTATTACTTGCATGTGTTTTTCCCCACACTGGATTTGCGTATCTTGCGTGTGCTGCGCTTGCTGCGAATCCTCAAACTCTCCAAATACAACTCAGCGTTGCAAGACTTGTTTTCTGCGGTGTACTCTGAACGCAGAGCCTTCGGTTCGGCCGCATTCTTGTTGTTGATCGCCACCATCGTGGCGGCTTCGTTGATGCATTTTGTGGAAGGCCATGCGCAACCAGAACATTTCGGCACCATTCCCCACGCTATTTACTGGGCCATCGTCACCATCACCTCTGGCTACGGAAACATCGAACCCATGACCAAAGGCGGCGAAGTGGTGGCTTTGTTGACTGGCTTCTTAGGCGTGTGCATGGCCGCGATCTTGACCGGTATCGTCGCTTCGGCATTTGCCAACCAATTGGCGCGCAAAAAATCTGCCTACCAAGCGCAGTTGCGCCAAGTGCTGGCAGACGGCGTGGTCTCGGATGCTGAACGCGACACGCTCAAACGCTTGCAAGCGCAATTTCGTTTGAGTGACAAAGAAGTTCAGACCATGCTGGACCAGGCCCAAGGCAAGTTGAAACAATGACCGCAGCGACCCCACCCAAATCGGCATACCAACAAGTCCAGTTGCGCGTTTTCAAAATCCTTGAAGGCGATGTGACCGAACCTGCCAGCCGTTTTTGCGAAATTTTCATTGCGTCGCTGGTGATCTTGAATGTGGTGGCCATCATTTTGGAATCGGTGCCTTCCATCCACGAGGAATGGGCGCAGTTTTTCCATTTCTTCGATTTGTTCAGCGTCGTTGTGTTTTCTTTGGAATATGTGTTGCGTGTCTGGTCCTACGCCCAAAAATTTGCCCACGAAGGCGGCAGCGCATGGGAAGGTCGAAAAAGCTATGTGTTCAGCTTTTTCGGATTGGTTGATTTTTTCAGCACCGTGCCGTTTTATTTGCAATTGCTTTTCCCCGGCGCAGACTTGCGTGTGCTGCGCATGTTCAGGCTGCTTCGGATTTTCAAACTGTCTCGCTACAACAGCGCGATGGATGACATGTTCGAGGCCATCAAGTCTGAACGCGATTCGTTTTCTTCAGCGCTTTTTTTGCTGTTGATCAGTTGTTTGCTGTTTTCCTCTCTGATCTACATCATTGAAGGACATGACCAACCCGAGGTATTCCCCTCGATCCCTGCCGCCATGCATTGGTTTGTCGTCACCATCATTTCGGGCTGGGGCAATGTGGACCCGGTCACCTACCCTGGCGTGGTGCTGGTCATCATCACGCAGATCTTGGCCATTGCCCTCGCCGCCATTTTGACCGGGGTGGTCTCCACGGCTTACACCACCCAAGTCAGTCGCCGCGAAGCCCTGTATGAAATGGAAATCCGTGAGGTCTTGGCCGATGGCGTGGTCACACCTGAAGAAGAAGCGCATTTGCGGGGATTGCAAGCGAAGTACGGGATGTCGAACGAACAAGTCGAAGCAATCGCCGTTCAAGTTCGCATTGAAAATGAACAATCTGATCAATGATTGAAGCAGGCTGACATGGGCAAACACGGATGGTGTTTTCTTTTGTCAACCGCAAGATCATGGCCATTTGTCTAACAAGGAGAAGCCATGACTGACATGGGAACGACTTTGCTGTTTTGGGCCGCTATCTTGGGTGCGATTGCTGCCGGCTCCATGGTGCTGGGCGCCCTGGTAGGCATCACCACGCCGATGTCGAACGCCACCGTCGGGGCCATGTGTGGCTTTGGTGCAGGCGCTTTGATTTCAGCTCTCGCCCTTGAACTGGTGTCTCCCACGGTTGAGGCATTGGCGCGTGCCGATCTGGCCGACCGCAGTACCGAAATTCACCACTTCGTGACTTTGCTGATGGCAATGGTTGGTGGTGGCGCCATTTTCATCCTGCTGGACCAATTGCTCAGCAGCCATGGTGGCTATTTGCGCAAAGGTGCTTATGTCATTGCACAACACGCCAAAAACAAAAGCAAGCGACAAGCCGAGTTGATGCAGTCGATTGGCAATTCGTCCTTCTTCAGCAGCATGTCGCCCGAATTGATGCACGAACTGTTGAAGATGTTGCATCCCAAATTCATTGTCCAGGGTGAATCGTTGTTCAATGCGGGGGATGAGTCGCACGAGTTGTACATCGTGCGGTCAGGCAGTTTGACGCTCACCCACACCGACGGCAATTCGCGGGTCGCTGAGCGTGGTGATTTGATCGGCGAAGTGTCCTTTCTTGCGCACCAAGCACATGGCACATCAGCGGTTGCAGAACACGGGCCGGCAGAGTTACTGGTGCTTCACAAAGCGCAGTACGAGCTGTTTGCCAAGCTTCACCCGGAGTTTGCCAGCACAGTGCGCGAACTGGCGTCTGAACGTATTTTGGAAAACAAACGCCATTTGGACCAAACCGCGATCGCCAAACAACAATGGGCTGACATGGCGATTGATGCGTTGCGCACGGGTGGCGCCGAGGTTCCCAGCGCCAGCGACTTGAACACCATGAAAGAAGAACACAGCAATGCTGGCATGGCGATTTGGCTGGGCAATTTGTTGGACGTGATCCCAGAGAGTTTTGTGATCGGCACGGTCATGCTGTCACTGGTCGCAGCCAAATCTGCGACGGGTGTCGAGCTCAGTTTCTTTGACGTGATGCCGTTGACCTTGGTGGGCGCGTTGTTTCTCTCCAATTTTCCGGAAGCCTTGTCTGCCAGTGTCAACATGAAGCAGCAAGGTTTCTCCGCCACCAAAATCATTTTGTTGTGGATGACATTGACGGTGATTTGTGCGGTGGGTGCCGCATTGGGTGCTTACGTGGGTGAATCGATTCCGCACGCTGCCATGATCGTGGTTGAAGGCATTGCAGCAGGTGCCATGCTGACCATGATCGGCTCGGCCATGTTGCCTGAAGCCGCGCATTTATCGAGCCCCAACATGGCAGGTTTTTCCACACTGTTGGGCTTTGTGGCGGCGATAGGATTCAAGCTGTTTGAATAAAGGCAGATATGGGATGGCAGGCCAAGCTGACGCTTGACTACAGTGTGGAAGCGCAGCGCTGTGTCGCACGTCATGTGCACGAAGGCCCTTTGCGTGTGCTCAAAGCCCTTTACCCAGAAGGCGACCGCGTTTGTCACCATGTGCTGGTACACCCGCCCGCCGGCTTGGTCGGGGGTGACGAATTGCAAATCAACCTCCACTTGCAATCGGGCGCACATGCACTCATCACCACGCCCGGTGCCACGCGGTTTTATGGCTCTGACGGACTGACCGCAAAACAACAAGTGCAAGCCCATGTGGCTCAGGACGCCACACTCGAATGGTTACCCTTGGAAGCCTTGGCCTATAACCGTTGCCAAGCCCACAACCAAGCCGTGTTTCATCTGGCGCATGGCAGTCGCTTGATCGCTTGGGATGTCACCGCGTTGGGCTTGCCACATGCCAACCAACCGTTTGTGCAAGGACAGTTTCAACAGCATTTGGAAATCGCCGGCACATGGTTAGAACGTGGGTTGATTGACGCGAAGGATCAACGCTTGCTGCACAGCCCTCTCGGCTTGAATGGCCACACCTGCGTGTCCACCTTGGTGTTTGCCCAAGGCCATGCCATGGCTGACCCATTGCGTGAACAGGTGGTGGCGATGGCGCGCGAATTGTGTGAATCGCATCCGCTGCGTTGGCAGTCAGGCGTCTCTTCCCCAGACGAACGCGTGGTGGTGGTGCGTGTGTTGTCAGCGCAAGTGGAAAACGCCATGGCCTTGCTGCGCAGTATTTGGCTGCAGTGGCGTCAGCAATGTTGGCAATTGCCTGCGGTCATGCCTCGCATTTGGGCCATGTGAATGGTCGTTAAGCGGTTTGCGTGCATTCATTCAACCACCAAACACATCAACCCCTTTGTGAATCGCGTTGCGCAACAGGTCCCAGAAGCGCAGAGTCCAAGGTGAAGCATGTGATTCGCACTTGAGGGTTGACGGTTGATCAAACGAAACCCGTTTGCCAAGCCAACACGGTGGCAAAAGACACCCACATCAATGCCAA
>CANGZG010000047.1 GCA_947458415.1 Comamonadaceae bacterium
GATTTTGGTTTTTTTGCTCCAAGGCAAATTCACCATGACATCGATGTAGTTGCGCACCACCGTGGCCTCAGCCGACATGGGCGACATCAACTTGAGTTTTTTCAGTTCGGCTTCTGCTTTTTTGCGCGCCTCTGGCGGCATGCGGGCGGCTTTGATCTTCTTTTCGATCTCTTCAATGTCTGCGCCCTCTTCGCCTTCACCGAGTTCTTTTTGAATCGCCTTGACCTGCTCGTTCAAATAAAAATCGCGTTGGTTTTTCTCCATCTGGCGCTTGACCCGGCCACGGATGCGCTTGTCCACATTGAGGATGTCAACTTCACGTTCTAGTTGGGTGAACAGGTTTTCCAAACGCGCTTTGACTTCAGGCAAGTCCAGCACTGCCTGTTTGTTTTCCAATTTCAATGGCAAATGCGCGGCGATGGTGTCTGCCAGACGACCGGGGTCGTCGATGCTGGCGATGGACGTCAAAATTTCGGGCGGGATTTTTTTGTTCAGTTTGACGTACTGGTCGAACTGCTGCATGACCGCACGGCGAAGTGCTTCAACTTCGGTGTCTGTGTCGGTCGACGCAGGCAAATTCACCGGGGTCAAGTTGCACACAAAGTGCAATGGTCCGTCTTCTATGCGGTTCACGCGGGCGCGTTGTTGACCTTCAACCAACACCTTGACCGTGCCATCGGGCAATTTCAACATTTGCAAGATGGTAGACACACAACCAACTTCAAACATGTCGCCCACCGCAGGTTCGTCTTTGGCCGCGGTTTTTTGCGCGACCAACATGATGCTGCGGTCGGCGCTCATGGCGGTCTCTAGCGCCTTGATGCTTTTGGGCCTGCCCACAAACAGCGGGATGACCATGTGCGGAAACACCACCACATCGCGCAAAGGCAACATGGGCAGGTCGATGGGCTCGGAGGGCAAATGGGTTTGTCCGGACATGGTCAAACTTCCAATCAAAAAAAGGGCTGGCAAATGACCAGCCCGTTGGGGAGGAAATCAGGCCTTTTTGGCGGCCTCTCGGTACACCAGCAAGGGAGGTTTGTTTTCTTCAACGGTGGATTCTTCAACCACCACTTTTTCCACATTGCTGCTGTTGGGCAATTCGTACATGGTGTCGATCAGCGATTGTTCAATGATGGAACGCAATCCGCGTGCACCAGTTTTGCGGTCCAGCGCTTTTTTGGCGATGGCTTTGAGCGCCGAGGGGCGAATTTCCAACTCGACCCCTTCCATGGCAAACAGCTTGCCATATTGCTTGACCAAGGCGTTTTTGGGTTCGGTCAGGATTTGCACCAAAGCCTCTTCGGTCAATTCGCTGAGCGTGGTGACCACCGGCAAGCGGCCGACCAACTCGGGAATCAGGCCAAACTTGATCAAATCTTCGGGCTCGACTTGGCCAAACATTTCGGTCAGGCTGCGTTCTTTTTTGGTTTTGACCACTGCGCTGAAGCCGATGCCAGAGCGCTCTGTGCGGTTTTCGATGACCTTTTCCAACCCGGCAAATGCACCACCGCAAATGAACAAGATGTTGGTGGTGTCGACTTGCAAAAAGTCTTGGTTTGGGTGCTTGCGTCCGCCTTGCGGGGGAACGCTGGCCATGGTGCCTTCAATCAACTTGAGCAAGGCTTGTTGTACGCCTTCGCCTGACACATCGCGGGTGATGGATGGGTTGTCAGATTTGCGGGAAATTTTGTCGATCTCGTCGATGTAAACGATGCCACGCTGGGCACGCTCGACGTCGTAATTGCAGTTTTGCAGCAATTTTTGAATGATGTTCTCAACGTCTTCCCCCACATAACCGGCCTCGGTCAACGTGGTGGCGTCCGCCATGACAAACGGCACATTGAGCATGCGCGCCAAGGTTTGCGCCAACAAAGTTTTGCCAGAGCCGGTAGGGCCGATCAGCAAAATATTGCTTTTCGACAATTCAACCTCGTCTTTTTTGGCTTCAAGTTTGTGGGCCAACCGCTTGTAGTGGTTGTAAACCGCCACGGAAAGAGCGCGCTTGGCTGGTTCTTGGCCAATGACATAGTGGTCGAGGTTGGATTTGATTTCGATCGGGGTGGGCAAGTCACCCTTGCCCTCGCGCACTGTGCTGGCCGGCAATTCGTCACGAATGATGTCATTGCACAAATCAATGCATTCGTCGCAAATGAAGACCGAAGGACCCGCGATCAGTTTTTTGACTTCATGCTGGCTTTTGCCGCAAAAAGAGCAATACAACGTCTTTTCGCCAGAGGATGCTTTTTTATCGGCCATTCAGTTGTTACCGGTTGAGGATGGTCGAATGATACTCAAATCCGACTGGGCATCCCCAGGGCGGCAAGAGGCGGGGCCAAGAGCGAAAAACGTGATCAAGGGCGCTTGGCAATCACGTCATCAACCAGACCATAGGCCTTGGCTTCTTCGGCGGTGAGGTAGTAGTCGCGTTCTGTGTCTTGTTCGATGCGCGACAAAGGCTGCCCAGTGGCTTCTGCCAGCATCTGGTTCAGGCGTTCACGCGTTTTCAGGATTTCGCGCGCGGCAATCTCGATTTCCGTGGCTTGACCTTGTGTACCGCCCAAAGGCTGGTGGATCATGACCTTGGAGTTGGGCAGGCTGAAACGCTTGCCTTTGGCGCCAGCCGCGAGCAAAAAAGCGCCCATGCTGGCGGCCATGCCGGTGCACAGCGTGGAGACTTGCGGCTTGATGAAGTTCATCGTGTCGAAAATGGCCATGCCAGCGCTGACCGAGCCGCCAGGTGAGTTGATGTAGAGCGAAATGTCTTTGTCGGGGTTTTCACTCTCGAGAAACAACAACTGCGCCACCACCAAGTTGGCCGTGTGGTCGTTCACGGGGCCGACCAGAAAAATGACACGCTCGCGCAACAAGCGGGAGTAAATGTCATAAGCGCGCTCTCCCCGGCCGCTTTGCTCGATCACCACAGGGACCATGCCCAGGGACTGGATGTCTAATGCGCTCATGAAATTCTCCGGTTCAGGCCTCAGGCCTGGCTCATCAATTCGTCGAAACTGACTTCCTTGACCTTGGGTTTGACCAAGGACAAGACATAGTTGGTGACATTGTTCTCAATCACAATGGCCTCGACCTCTGCCATGCGGCGGTTATCGCTGTAGTACCAACGAATCACTTCAGCAGGTTTTTCGTAGCTGGCCGCGAGTTCTTCGACATGCGCCTTGATTTGGTCGGGTGTGGCTTGCAGGTTGTGCATGCGCACCACTTCGGAGACGACCAAGCCCATGCGCACGCGACGCTCGGCCTGCGGGCGAAACACTTCCTCAGGAATGGGGGCTTTGTCGGCGTCTTTGATGCCACGTTGCTTGAGCTCTTCGCGAGCACCTTGCGCCATGCGGTCCAACTCGGACTGAACGATGGAATTGGGCAGATCGAGTTCGGCATGGGCCACCAGGGCGTCCAAGGCTGCTTGCTTGTTGCGGCCGAGCAAGCGGTATTTGACTTCGCGTTCCAAGTTTTTGCGAATGTCAGCGCGCAATGCTTCCACGCTGGCATCGGCCACGCCAAGGGATTTAGCCAAATCGTTGGTGACCTCGGGCAAGTGGGTGGCTTCCAATTTTTTCAAGGTCACCATGAAATCGGCGGTTTTGCCAGCGACTTCGCGCCCTTGGTAGTCCTCGGGGAAGTTCAAAGGAAAGGTTTTGCTTTCGCCGACTTTCATGCCGACCACAGCTTCTTCAAACTCTTTCAGCATCTGTCCTTCGCCCACGACAAATTGGAAATCTTCAGCGCGTCCACCATCGAAGGGTTCGCCGTCGATTTTGCCAATGAAGTCCACGGTCACGCGATCGTCTTTGGCAGCGGCCGCGTCCATGGCGCGTTGTGCAAACGTGCGTTTTTGCTTGCGCAAAATTTCCACGGTTTTGTCGATGGCTTCTTCAGTCACTTGGGCTTGCAAAGTTTCCACTTCGACTTGGCTCAAATCCTGGATCACCACTTCGGGGTAGACCTCGAAGATGGCGTCAAATGCCATTTCGGTCTCGGAGGTTTGTTCTTTTTCGCTGATGCGCGGTTGGCCAGCGACGCGCAGTTTGGCTTCGATGGCCGCCACGTTGAACGCCTCGCCCACTTTGTCGTTCATCACTTCGTAATGGACGGAATAGCCATAGCGTTGTGCCACGATGTTCATCGGCACTTTGCCCGGACGGAATCCGTCGACTTTGACTTGGCGCGCCAAGCGTTTGAGGCGGGTATTGACTTCGTTTTGAATGACGGAAGTCGGCAAAGTCAACGTGATCTTGCGCTCTAATTTTTCGAGGGTTTCTACAGTAACGGCCATCTGGCTTCTCCAAAATGAATCGACACGCGCCTGAAAGTGAACGCTATGGTGCGCGGGGGGGGACTCGAACCCCCACACCATTGCTGGCGTCAGGACCTAAACCTGGTGCGTCTACCAATTTCGCCACCCGCGCGGGACACCATAAAAGCAAAAGGCGGTCTGCGTGAACAGACCGCCCGTTCAAAATCGGTCAAAACGAAATTCTAACCCGCTTCACTGACAGAATCAGCCCTCATCGCTTAACCCTGAACCATGCCGCGTACATGGCCGGCAAGGCCAACAAAGTCAGCACGGTCGCCACGATCAAGCCGCCCATGATGGCCACGGCCATGGGGCCCCAAAACACGCTGCGCGACAAGGGAATCATGGCCAGCACAGCGGCCGCGGCGGTCAGCACAATCGGGCGCAAACGCCTGACCGCAGATTCAACGATGGCGTCCCACGCCGGAATGCCTTTGGCACGGTCTTGCTCAATCTGGTCAATCAAGATGACCGAGTTGCGCTGGATCATGCCCATCAGCGCAATCACGCCCAGCAAAGCGACAAATCCAAACGGACGGTTGAGGATCAGCAATGACATGGCGACACCGGCGATGCCCATGGGGCCGGTCAAAAACACCAGCATGGCGCGGCTGAAACTTTGCAGTTGAATCATCAGCAGCGTGAAGGTCACGAACAACATCAAAGGCAAACCCGCTGCGATGGAGGACGAACCCTTGGCGCTTTCTTCCACCGCACCCGCCACACTGATGGTGTAAGCCGACATGCCTTTTTCTGCCCAATGCGCTTCCAAGGCTTTGAGCGCTGGCAACAATTGCTTGGTGACCGTGGCGCCTTGCAAGCCTTCGACGATGTCGCTTTGGGCGGTGATGGCGTAGTCACGGTTTTCGCGCCACATGACGCCTGGCTCCCAATCGAACACCGGCTTGGCGATTTGCGACAAGGGAATGGCCTTGCCCGAACTGGTGGGCACATACGCGTTGCCCAAGTCAGACATGGTTTGCCGCTCGTTGGCAGGCTGGCGCAACACCAAGTCAATCAATTTATCGCCCTCGCGAAACTGGCCCACGGTACTGCCACTCAACAACACGCGCAAGGCTTGTGCGATCGACTGGCTGGTGACGCCCAAGGCACGCGCCTTGTCTTGGTCAACCTCAAAACGCATGACCTTGACCGATTCGTTCCAGTTGTCATTGACGCCACGGGTGTTGCTGTTTTCACGCATCACCGCTTTGACTTCATCGGCGCGTTGCCTGAGCACCAATGGGTCAGGACCAGACACCCGAAACTGCACCGGGAACGGCACAGGCGGGCCATTGGGCAGCAATTTCACCCTGGCGCGAACCTCTGGGAATTCGCTGGCCATCAAAGCGGGCAAAGCCACTCGCAGCGTTTCACGGGTCGCCAAATCCACCGGCAACACAATGAACTGAGACACATTGGTTTGCGGAAAAATTTGGTCCAACGGCAGGTAAAAACGCGGTACGCCAGAACCCACCCACAGGCTGACTGAATCCACGCCTTGGAGCGACATCATTCGCTTTTCAATTTGCTTGACCAAGGCCTCATTGGCTTGCAGCGAGGTGCCTTCGGGAAACCACACGTCCATCATGATTTCAGGGCGGCTTGAATCTGGGAAAAACTGTTGCTGCACTTTTCCCATGCCTGCAATGCCCAACGCAAAGGTCAGCAACGTGGCGCCAATCGTGATCCAGCGGTGCTTGACACACCAGTTCACTGTCGCGCGAAAGCCGTTGTAAAAAGCAGAGTCAAACAACTCTTGCGGTTGATCGCCAGCATGGTGAGGTTTGACTTTGAGCAACCACATGCCCAGCAATGGCACAAAAAACACCGATACCCACCAACTGAGCAGCAACGCAATCACGGTGACCGCAAAAATGGCGAACGTGTATTCACCGGTCGCGGATTTGGCCAAGCCAATCGGCAGGAAGCCGGCAGCCGTGATCAAGGTGCCGGTCAACATGGGCATGGCAGTGACTTCATACGCAAAGGTGGCCGCCTTGACTTTGTCGAAGCCCTCTTCCATTTTGCGCACCATCATTTCGACCGCGATGATGGCGTCGTCCACCAACAAACCCAAAGAAATGATGAGTGAGCCCAAGGAAATTTTGTGCAAGCCAATGTCCCAGTAAAACATGGCCAAAAACGTCATCGCCAATACCAGCGGAATGGTGATGCCCACCACCAAACCGGGGCGCATATCGATGTACCAACCCAAGCGCCCGCCTTTGTGCCAACCCAAGGACACAAAGCTGACCAACAACACGATGACCACCGCTTCGACCAACACGCCAATGAACTCACTGACCGAGCGCGACACCGCTTTAGGTTGGTTTTGCAAATTGCTCAGCTTCACGCCGGCAGGCAAACTTGCTTGCAAACCATCCATCGCCAAACTCAAGGATTTGCCCAGTTGAATGATGTCACCGCCTTTGGTCATGGACACGCCCATGGCAATGACTTGCTGTCCTTGGTAACGCACTTTCACGTTCGGTGGATCGGCATAACCGCGCGAAACAGTGGCAATGTCACCCAAGCGCAACTGCTGACCTGACGCACCACGGATGGGCATGGCGCTCAACTGTGCGACTGCTTCAAACTGGCCGGCCACACGGATTTGCACCACGTCTTGTGGCGTTTGCAAGTCACCCGCGCTTTCCACCGCGTTTTGCTGGCCGAGTTGCGCCAGCACGGCGTTCAAATCCAAACCGAGTTGCGCCAATCTTTTTTGTGGAATCTCAATGAATATTTTTTCATCCTGTACACCAAACAATTCGACTTTGGAAACATCTTTGACACGCAGCAGTTGTTGGCGCACGTCGTCTGCAATGTCTTTCAACTCGGCTTGCGAAAACCCTTCGGCCTGCAGCGCATAAATCACCCCGTACACATCGCCGAAATCGTCATTGAAAAAAGGCCCTTGCACGCCTTGTGGCAAGGTGTAGCGCATGTCCCCGATTTTTTTACGCACCGTGTACCAAACATCGGCCACTTCGTTGGGCTTGGAATAGTCTTTCAATTGAAAAATGACTTGCGATTCGCCGGGTTTGGAATAGCTGCGAATCTTGTCTGCGTAAGGTGTTTCCTGCAGCACACGTTCGATCTTGTCGGTGACTTGCTCGGCGACTTGTTGTGCGGTTGCGCCTGGCCAATACGTGCGAACCACCATGGCCCGAAAGGTGAATGGCGGGTCTTCCTCCTGACCCAATTGGAAATAAGCAGCCACGCCCAACAGCAACAAGACCACCATCAGGTAACGGGTGAACGCCTGATGATTCAACGCCCATTCCGACAAATTGAAGCCACTGCCCTGTGCAGGTTGACCCTTCATGGCTGACCACCAACGGGTTTGAAGTAAGAGACTTGTTGGCCTTCTGACAGCACATGCACACCGGCGGTCACCACTTGTTGGCCGGGTTGCAAACCACGGCTGACCACCACCATGTTGTCTTGCATGCCACTGACTTCAATCGCTTGGGATTTCACGGTCATGCTGCTTGGGTCCACCACCCATACAGAGGTTTTGCCACCCTCTTGTCGCACCGCTGACGTGGGCAATGCCATGTTTTTGGAATCGGATTTTTCGCCGCTGAGCACCACAGTGGCGGTGCTGCCAAGGGGTACTTTCATGTCGTCGAGCGTGGCCTTGACCACGAAGGTGCGGGTGACGGGGTCGGCACTGGCAGCCAACTCTTGCACTTTGGCCGACAGGGTTTGCTGCCCGCCCCACAACTTGACCTTGAGCTGTTGTGCCGGTTTGACCAGCGACAACTTGTCTTCAGGCACAGCGAACACAACGTCTCTGGCCCCGTCTTGTGCCAAGCGCAGCACCGGCATGCCCGCACTCAACACCTGCCCGACTTCTGCTTCCAGACCAGTCACCACGCCAGATCTGTCTGCGAACAACTTGCTGTAGGTCAATTGATTGCGCTGGGTAGAGAGCAACGCCTGTGCTTGTTCGAACTGGGATTGCGCGGCTTTCAAACTGCTCTCACGACGCTCCAGCTCCGCGCCGCTGATGAATTCTTTGTCGCGCAATTCTTTGTAGCGCTTGTAGTCCGCAGCGGCCAAATCACGGTTGGTTTGCGCTGCATTGACTTGCGCGCGTGCGCTGTCGACTGACAGCCGGTAATCTTGGGCATCCATTTCAGCGAGCAGTTGGCCCGCTTTGACGCGTTGTCCCAGCTCGACATAACGGGCGGTCAATTTGCCCGGCACCCGAAACCCGACCCGAGCTTCTACGCGGGCACGCACTTCCCCGGCGAATTCCAGCTGCGGAGACAGAATGGACTCACTGACTTGCAACACCTTGACCGCTCTGATGGGCACTTGGACATTGGGCGCTGGTGAGCAGGCAAGCAATAACGACACGCCTGTGATGCACAGGACAGTTTGGATGCGACGCATGGGAAGGCCTTGAAAAAATTTAATGACTGACCGGTTAGTAATCTAATTCTGAATACCTGTGATGTCAAGTGACAATACAAAGACCATGTCAGCTGTCAACCACTACGAGAACTTTCCTGTGGCTTCGGTGCTTTGCCCGCCACGGTTGCGGCCGCCCATCGTGGCGATTTACCACTTTGCTCGTACCGCTGACGACATCGCGGACGAAGGCCAAGCCAGCGCGGAAGAACGCTTGCACCTGCTGGCAACACTCAAATCCGACTTGCTCAATGGCTTGCAAAGCAGCGGGCCGGTCAGCCCTCACTGGCCGAAGATGCTGACGGCGTTGTGGCGCCAGATCCACACTTTCGACATCCCCGTGACATGGTTGCTGGCGCTGCTGTCTGCCTTTGAGCAAGACGTGATTTACACCCGCGATCAGCGCAAATACGCCCATCGGCAAGAACTGTTGGACTACTGTGAGCGGTCTGCCAACCCGATTGGCCGCTTGCTTTTGCACTTGTATGGCATTGAAGAACCCAAGGCTTTGGCGCAAAGCGACGCGGTCTGCACCGCATTGCAGTTGATCAATTTTTGGCAAGACCTGAGCGTGGACATCCCCCGCGGTCGGTGGTATTTGCCGTTGGATGCCGACTTGAAGGATGAACTGCGTTTCGCACGCGAGTTGATGCACCAAGGTGCTGGCTTGGTGCATCAGGTGCCCGGGCGCGCAGGCTGGGAATTGCGTCTGGTGGTGCAAGGCGGGTTGCGGGTGTTGGACAAAATTGTGCAAACTGACCCGTTCTTGCACCGGCCACGACTCAATGCCGCAGATGTCGCTTTGATGCTGTGGCGCAGCGTTTGGATGCGTCCGATGCCCCCAACGCGCGGATAGGCGGCATGCCGATGCCACAATCTCAGCCATGACACCCCAGCAATATGTGCAAGCCAAAGCCGCGGGCTCCGGCAGCAGCTTTTATTACGCATTTTTGTTTTTACCGCCTCGCAAGCGTGCCGCCATCACCGCGTTTTATGCGTTTTGCCGTGAAATAGATGATGTGGTGGACGAGGTGCATGACGCGGGGGTGGCTGCCCACACATTGCAATGGTGGCGTACCGAAGTGGCCCGAAGTTATGCGGGTGACGCGCAGCACCCGGTGATGCAAGCCCTGATGCCATTGACTGACGAACACGGCATCACCCAACACCATTTGCAACAAGTCATTCAAGGTTGCGACATGGACCTGCACCAAACGCGTTACCTTGATTTCAAAGGCCTGCAAACCTATTGCCATTTGGTGGCGGGTGTGGTGGGTGAAGTGGCGGCGCACATTTTTGGTCAAACACAACCTCAAACCACCGACTACGCGCACACCTTGGGTTTGGCTTTTCAATTGACCAACATCATTCGCGATGTCGGCGAAGATGCACTGCGCGGTCGCATTTACTTGCCGGTCGACGAATTGCAACAATTTCAAGTCACTGCCGCTGACCTGCTTCAACGGCGCGACTCCCCTGCGTTTCAAGCGCTGATGACATTTCAAACCGAACGTGCGTTGGGCTTGTACGACCAAGCGTTGGCGATGCTGCCGCCTGCCGATTGGCGCGCCCAAAAACCCGGGCTGATGATGGCGAGCATCTACCGCACGCTCTTGCATGAAATCGCCGAGGCCCGGTTTCCGGTGCTGACGCAACGGGTGTCGTTGACGCCGGTTCGCAAGCTGTGGCTTGCTTGGAAAATGCAGGCATTGGGCAAATTTTGAAGCGACTGACCGTCGTCGGCGCTGGCTGGGCGGGGCTCGCCGCTTCGGTACATGCCAGCATGAACGGTTGGCAAGTTCGCTTGCTTGAGGCCGCGCCACAAGTGGGTGGGCGCGCCCGTCGGGTACTGCACCAAGGGTTGCCTTTGGACAACGGCCAACACATATTGATCGGTGCTTACCGCGAAACCCTTCGTTTGATGCAAGCCGTCGGCATCGACACCGAACAACAACTGTGCCGCCTGCCGCTCAGATTGCGCAGACCGGACGGCAGCGGATTGCAATTGCCCGCATGGCCTGCACCGTGGAACATGCTCGTCGCGATCCTGACTGCCCATGGTTGGCGTTGGCAAGACAAGTTGTCGCTCACCCAACACGCCATGCGTTGGCGACTCAACCAATTTCAATGCGATGACGCGATGACCGTGGCCATGTTGTGTCGCGACTTGTCACCCGCAGTCATGTCGTTGCTGATCGAACCCCTGTGTGTGTCAGCCTTGAATTTGCCTTCGCAAGAAGCCAGCGCCAAGGTGTTTTTGCGGGTCATGCAAGACGCCTTGATGGGTGGTGCAGGCAGCAGCGACATGCTGATTCCCCGCTGCGATTTGAGCCAACTCTGGCCAGACACCGCTGTGAAATGGTTGCAACAGCAAGGCGCTGACATCATCACGGGCTGCCCTGTGCATTCCCTCGATGAATGGGCCGCCGACCCCGTGGTATTGGCCTGCCCTGCATGGGAAGCCGCCAAGCTCACAGCCACCTCACACCCCGCATGGTCTGCGCTGGCCAGTCAACTGCAACACACCGCCATCACCACGGTCTACCTTCAAACTGATCAAGCCTTGCATTGGCCAAGCCCGGTCATGGCATTGCACAGCGACACGCAAGCACCGGCTCAATTCGCGTTTGACAAAGGCCAGCTCTGCCAACAGTCGCCAATGCAAGGCGTGTTGGCTTTGGTGGTCAGCGCCAGCCAAGGCGACCGGCAAGCCACCACCGAGGCCGTCTTGCGTCAAGCCCGAGACCAATTGGGGTTGCAGCAAACCCAAGCCTTGATGACCGTGGTGGAGAAGCGCGCGGCTTTTGCCTGCGTCCCCGGGCTTCGCAGACCACCAGCGCAGTTGGGCAACAACTTGGTCGCCTGTGGCGATTACATCGATGGTCCTTACCCCGCCACCTTGGAAGGCGCTGTGCAATCAGGGGTTCATGCCGTTGATTTATTGGCATCTTGCCGCATAGGCGAAAATGCGTCATGAATTTAACTCCCCGATTTGCGGCCGAACCGGCTTACCGCCACGGCCAACCCGCCAAAACCGCCATTGTTTACTGCAACTTAGGCACGCCACAAGCACCCACCGCACCGGCACTTCGTCGCTATTTGGCCGAATTTTTAAGTGACCCCCGGGTGGTTGAAATCCCGCGATTTCTTTGGTTGATGATTCTTCACGGCATCATTTTGCGGGTGCGGCCTGCCAAATCTGCCCACAAATACGCCAGCATTTGGACGGCAGAAGGCTCGCCGCTGAAAGTGTGGACTGAAAAGCAAAGCCAAGCCCTTCAACAATGTTTCGATCCCCACACCGTCACTGTTCGTTATGCCATGCGCTACGGCTCACCTGCCGTGCCACAAGTGCTGGATGAATTGAAAGCCCAAGGTGTCACACGCGTTTTGGTCTTGCCAGCTTACCCGCAATACTCGGGCACCACCACTGCCAGTGTGTTTGACGCGGTCTACGCTTGGGGCATGCGCACGCGCAACCTGCCCGAGTTTCGCTTCATCAACCACTACCACGACCACCCCGGCTACATCCAAGCGCTGGCAGACAAGATCCGCGCGCATTGGGCGCAACACGGCCGCGCAGAGCAACTGGTGATGAGTTTTCACGGCGTGCCTGAACGCACTTTGCAATTGGGCGATCCGTACCACTGCGAATGCCACAAAACAGCGCGCCTGCTGGCGCAAGCCTTGAATCTGTCCAAGGACGAATACAAAGTGTGCTTCCAATCTCGTTTCGGCAAGGCCAAATGGCTGGAGCCCTATACCGAACCCACGGTGCGAGAACTGGCCCGCCAAGGCTGTCGTTCGATGCAAATCGTTTGCCCCGGTTTTGTCAGCGATTGTTTGGAAACACTCGAGGAAATTGCGTTGGAGGTGAAAGCGGCCTTTTTGGAAGAAGGCGGCGAGCAATTTCACTACATCGAATGCATCAATGACAGCCCGGTGTGGATACAAGCCTTGCACAGCTTGTCTGTGACGCACATGTCAGGTTGGCCACGTGAGTCCGCCAACGAAACCGATAACGCGGCCTCGCGACAAGCAGCCTTGGCGATGGGGGCCAAGGACTGAAGTGGTTATTTACTTTCTGAAGTCGCAGGCGGCTCAGAAGCAGTTGTCGCAGACGGCTGCGTGCTGGTGGATTTGTCTGGCGCTGGTGCAACAGGGGTTGCGGGCGCCTCTGTAGTGGGGGCAGACGATGCTTGCGCCGCATTGCCTGTGGGCTCTGGCGCCGGGGATGCCGCAGAAGCAGGCGGCTCGTTTGTCGGCATTGCCGCAGACGGGGGTTCGTTAGCCAACGACTGCGCTTTTTCATCGCCTGCTTGCTGCCTGAGCAAGGCCGCCGCCGCCAAAGCCACCAAAAACAAAGCCAATATCTTGATCAAGTAATTGGCGTTGCTGCTTTCAGGGGCAGCCTCTTGCGCTGCGGGTGGCAACGGTTCTTGCACTTCCTGGGTCGATGCGCTGTCCGCAGCTTCCGGTTCTTTCAACGCAGCCTGGGCTGGGGCATCTTCGTTCTCGCTGGCTTGTGCTGCGTGATCTAAATTTTCGGGCGGCTGCGCCAACACATGCCAAGATTCACTGCGGGTGATGGCGGCTGTTTCAGTGGTTGGGGGCGCTGCATGCGCCAAATCGCCGCGAAAAACCACAGACGATTCTGTTGCTTCTTCATATGCGTCGTGTGGTGCAGCTTGCTCAATGACCGTGGGAACCACTTGGCCGAACAACTGCGCCTCGGTCATGTCCAACAAACCCGCCACTTTGCGTGCAGCCGTGAGCTTGACGCTTTCGCTGTAGAAAGCAGCCATGCCGCCTTCTTCAATTTGCTTGATTTGTTTGGTGGATAAACAGGCCATGGTGGCCAAATCCGAAACTGCCCAACCTAAGGATTCGCGCTTTCGTCGAACGGATAGACCGTCAATCTGGGAAATGTCCGACATTCATGACCTTTAAATCGAAAAAAGCTTACTTGACCAGTAGCAATTCACCTTTGATGGATGCGCCTTTTTGTACCGACAGGGTTTGGTATACCACATGGCCATCGACCGAAGCGGAGGAGGTCACGATCAGCTCGCTGCAAGTAGCGGTACCCGAAAATTTGCCCTTGATGTGCAAACTAGAGCAAGTCACCACACCTTCAACTTGTCCGCGTGAACCAATCGTCAATTCGTCCACCTGCACCTGGCCATTCAAAGAGCCTTCAACATGAATGGCCCCTTTGGCAGCAATTTCGCCACGAAACGAAAAGCCCTCACTCAATATAGAGGGCTTAGAAGCGTTGGAGGAGATCATGTCCATCATGTTGTTTCTCTGTGGTTGGGCTACTGTCTGATTGTCTGGGCTGTTTTCAACTGTCGAAGTGACTTTGTCAGTGACTGCGCTGGATGGAGTGGCGGTGCTATTGGTTGCTGTTTTGGATTTGTTGAACATATTGTGCGGTCCGAATCACTTTCTGCGGATTGACCGGATACCCCCCCACCAGAATCTCAAAATGCAGATGCTTGCCGGTAGAAGACTGTCCTGTGTTTCCGATGTAGCCCAACAGGCTTTCTGTGGTGACTTTGTCACCCACTTTGACCAACAATTGAGCCATATGGGCATACAACGATTCGACACCATTCAAATGCCGAACCATGACTGTGTTGCCATACTGAGGGTGATATTCTGCCATGACCACGATGCCCGGCTTGACGGCGAACACCTTGTCGTCGCCGGTTTGGCTCATCAAGTCCAAACCGGTATGGAAATGGGAGCGACCGCTGAGCGGGTGCTTTCTGACGCCGAAATCGGAAGAAACACTGTAATTGGCCACGGGAAGGTGGCTGGGCAACGCGTACAACACCTCGCGCAAAGCACGGTTGGTTGACAGCTCATCGGCCACTTTGCCGCGCAATAAGGGATTGGACTGAATGTCGGCTTCGGGCGAATAGCCGCCGTTGGCTGAATTTTGTTGAATGATGCGGACAATTTTCTCGGTGAGGCCAGAGGATTCGAGTTGCGTTTTGAGCGTCTCGTTTTCTTCAGACACCGCCACCATGGAGGTTTCCACAAACCGGCGAATGCTCATGTCGCGATCGCGTATGGTTTGCGCCAGTGTGATCATCTGCTCTTCACTGAGGTCAGCCATTTCAGGGGAGTTGGCATCCACCGAACTGGTCAAGAGTGCTTTGTAGACCTCTTCGTGCGACTTCTCGAGCCGGGCTCGGCTGACGCCCAGCACCAAACTGGTGACAGCAAGAAACACTATCAGGCCCAACAATGCCGCCGATGTGATGAGAAAGCCTCTGGCGGCGAAACGCTGAAAACCTGCCGGAATGTTGAAGTACTTGAGGTCGCCGCTTTGCTCAAGTATCAATCTGACGTCTTGGTACTCGCGCGACCACATGCGCTTGACCAACGAAGGGAAACGGCGGGCAGATGCCAGTACGGAGTAAGACA
>CANGZG010000048.1 GCA_947458415.1 Comamonadaceae bacterium
CTGTGAACTGATCCCCCCTTGAATGCAGCTTGAGTTTGTCTGCTTGACTTCTTTTTTTGAAAGACTGAAACATGTACCACCGAAATCACTTAGTTGAACAATCTGACCCCGAACTCTGGGCCGCTATACAAGCGGAAAACACCCGCCAAGAACACCACATCGAGTTGATTGCCAGTGAAAACTACGCCTCCCCCGCTGTCATGGCAGCGCAAGGCTCGCAACTGACCAACAAGTACGCAGAAGGCTACCCTGGCAAGCGCTACTACGGTGGTTGTGAGAACGTCGATGTTGCCGAGCAGCTCGCCATCGACCGCGTCAAGCAAATTTTTGGTGCGGATGCCGCCAACGTGCAGCCCCACTGCGGCGCGTCAGCTAACCAAGCGGTGTTCTTGGCGTTTTTGAAACCAGGCGAGACCATCATGGGCATGAGCTTGGCCGAAGGCGGTCACTTGACCCATGGCATGCCGCTCAATCTGTCTGGCAAATGGTTCAAGGTGGAGAGCTACGGCCTGAACGCCAAAGAAGAAATTGATTACGACGCCATGGAAGCCAAGGCACGCGCTACCAAGCCCAAGCTCATCATTGCCGGCGCTTCGGCCTACAGCTTGCACATCGACTTCGCACGCTTTGCGAAAGTAGCCAAAGAAATTGGCGCTGTCTTTTTGGTCGACATGGCGCATTACGCGGGTTTGATCGCTGCGGGTGTCTACCCCAACCCAGTGCCCCATGCCGACGTGGTCACCTCCACCACCCACAAAAGCCTGCGTGGTCCTAGGGGCGGCATCATCTTGATGAAAGCCGAACACGAAAAAGCCATCAACAGCGCGGTGTTTCCCGGCCTGCAAGGCGGGCCTTTGATGCATGTGATCGCCGCCAAAGCAGTGGCTTTCAAAGAAGCGCTTGACCCCAGCTTCAAGGCCTACCAACAACAGGTGCTGAAAAACGCGCAAATCGTTGCACAAACCCTGACCGAGCGTGGTTTGCGTATCGTCAGTGGCGGAACCCAAAGCCATGTCATGTTGGTCGATTTGCGCGCCAAAGGCATCACGGGCAAAGCCGCCGAATTGGCATTGGGTAACGCCCACATGACCATCAACAAAAACGCCATCCCCAACGACCCGGAAAAACCCATGGTCACCAGCGGCGTTCGCATCGGCACGCCGGCCATGACCACGCGGGGTTTCAAAGACGAAGAAGCCCGTGCCACAGCGCACCTGATCGCTGATGTGCTCGAACAACCGAACGATGAATCGCACATTGCGCAGGTACGTGCCAAAGTGCACGCCCTCACCAGCCGTTTTCCTGTGTATGGGTGACCACTTATGAAATGCCCTTTTTGCAGCCATGTGGAAACCCAGGTCATGGAGACCCGCATGTCTGAAGAGGGCGACTCCATTCGCCGCCGCCGCTCTTGCAGCCATTGCGAAAAGCGTTTCACCACCTATGAGCGTGCCGATGTCAGCTACCCGGCGGTGGTGAAAAAAGACGGAAGGCGCATCGACTATGACCGCAGCAAATTGCGCGGCTCGCTCAATTTGGCCTTGCGCAAACGACCAGTCAGTACCGAACAAGTCGATGCAGCGATTGAACGCATCGAGGACAAACTGCTGACCTTGTCGCAACGCGAAGTCGCCTCCACCCGCATTGGCGAATTGGTGATGCGCGAGTTGAAAAAACTCGACAAAGTCGCTTATGTCAGGTTCGCCAGCGTCTACCGCAGCTTTGAAGACGTCGACGAATTCAAAACCTTGGTGGACGAGTTCAGGCGTTAACAACGCACACCACGGCGGGTCACAGAACACATTTTTCTCCATCGGTTGGCGCCATGATTGGCGGACATGACAACCCTATCCCTTCCCAGCCAAACCGGTCACAGCCTCGCTGAACTGTGTGTGGTCTTGTGCCTGGTGGCAGTGGCAGCCGCCATGGCCGCGCCCTCGGTCAGTCACTGGCTATGGCGCTCAAAGGCCGAGCAAGCGGCCCGCGCTTGGGCCGCAGATTTGCAAACGGCACGATTGCAAGCGCTGCGCACTGGCCAAGCCTTGCAATTGAAACGACTGACCGGCTGCGCCAGCGTCTTGGCGCTGGGGGATTGGCGCTGTGGTTGGGAAATTGCCACGCCACACGGCAATCAACCTGCCACGCTTCGCCACGCCATGAACGGTGAATTGAGTGTGTTGCTTTTTCCTGCCAATGATGTCTTGCCAGTGAACTCGCAAGGCGAACCGCTGGCTGGCGGTGTGCGATTGCAAGTCATGTCACGCACCCACCTCATGCCCGTGGCTGTCAGCGTGTGCATGAATACCGCCGGCAGGCTCCGATTGGTCAAGGCGCAGACTTGCCTATGAGACAGCTTGCCAGAACATGCAACGGTTATTCTCTGCTGGAAGCCATGGCAGCGCTGATGGTGCTCAATGTGCTGTGCTTGGGACTGATGGCCTGGCAACTGCAAGCCATGCAAGCTCAACGTGACGCTTTGTCCATGCAACAAGCCGTGGACATGGCGCAAGACCTGTGGCATCGAATGCAAGTTCACCCCGGGGCGGCATCAAGTTACCAATTGACGCTCGACAGCATCCCCTCGGCCCGTGATTGCCTATCACAGCCTTGCAACGCCCCCCAATGGGCGCAATCGGATTTGGCAGATTGGTGGCGAGAACTGCGCCAACGTTTGCCCCAGGCCAGGGCTGAGCTGACGACATCGCATGACGCTTCTGAGGTCCGCTTGCTGCTGGTCTGGCCGAGCTCATCCACCATACCCAAACCTGTGGCCAGTGAAGCTTGCCCCAAGGCACACCAATGCTGGCAAACTGCATGGCGACTTTGAAACAACGAACACAACAAGGCCAAAGTCTGGCGCAATGCCTGGTTGGCATGACGCTTGGCTTGTTGGTGGTCATGGCTGCGTTCAGCGCCTTTGCATGGATGCAACGCACCCAAACACTGTTGCAACAACACATGGATTTGAGCCACATGCTGCATGCCGGCAATGCCAAATTGCGTGAACGGGCCATGCGGGCAGGTGCACCCGAATTGGTGATCAACGACCAGCACATGCCGGCTTGGAACCGCATGGCTCAAGCGGTCAGCGGCGACGACAAATCCTTGCAATTGATGCAGTTTCGCAGCCTGACACCAGCCGATTGCCAAGGGCACGAAGCATCCCACTTGGCGTGGAGCGAAGATGATTTCAGACGCAACAGCACGAGAGGGTTTGCTTGCAAAGATGCCGCCCGCGCCAATGCCAGTTACCAAACGCTGGTCGAGCAGACCGAAGAGTTGCGATTTCGTTATGCACAACGCATTGGCGGCAAATGGCCAGATCCTTTGTCACAACAATTGCAGTGGCTGTCTGCCGACGAGGTCACCGACTGGTCGGCTGTCAGAGCGGTACAAATGTGTTTGCAAATTCGAGGCACGGGGCTGAGTGCCGCACCGGTTGGGGTGTCTTGCAACAAATCACTGCCTTTGATCAATGGCGCCATGGCTTGGCGTTCGGTCGTGCACCTCACCCATTCATCGCCATGAAGCCTGGGCATTGCTTTCCTTTGTCAAGGCGCCTGTCTCAACAAGGGCTGGCCTTGCCCACGGTGCTCGCCTTGTCCATGCTCAGCAGTGTGATGTTGTTGGCTTGCTGGCGGCAGATCACGTTGGCCCAAGGCTGGAGTCGGCATCATTTGGCGCAATGGCAAATGCGCCAGGTCACACTCGGGGCCATGCTGGCCACGGCCGACTCGGTCTCACGGCCAGCGTCAGATGCCCATGCCCTTGGCAAAACGCCGCCTCGCATTCCTGTGACCCACGCGGCATGGCAATCCGTTCTCGCAGCGCTGCCAGCCAACGGGTGTGCCAATGGCATCTGCCAATCACTGCTGGAACAAGCCAACCAGCGGTCAGACTGGCTTCAAAGAACCGCCGGGGCACATGCCGTGCCCTTGGCCAATGGCTTGCAACTGTTTCATTGGGTCGAACTGTTGCCCAACCCCTTGCCACTGACTGACACCAGCCCGGCCTTCACCTACCGCATCACAGTGGTCGCCACGGACACGCAGCGGCAGACCCAAGCGGGCTGGCAAGCGGTTTGGCAACCCAACACCCCCACCGCCGTGGACAAGCCGGTTCGGTTGGCAGATCTGCAACGCGTGCTCGAACTCTTGCCCTGAACCGATGCCTTGACACTGTGTTTCAAACCATGAGCCGCCCTTCAAGCTTCCTTTGTGCAGGCTTCACATTGATTGAATTGCTGTGTGTTTTGGCCATGGTGGGTGTGCTCAGTGCCATCGCCATGCCGGTCTACCAACAGGCTCAGTCGCGCAGCCAACGGCAACTCGCCAAACTGGCATTGGTGAAATCTGCACAATGGCTGGAGCAAGCCGCCATGGCCACGGGCAGCTATCCGGCTGAATTGCCCGAGTCAGTTTGGCGAACCCCCGGGTTCACCTACCGTTTGTCGCTCGTCAGTCAAGCACAAAGTTATGTGTTGACCGCCACCCCCTATCAAAGACAAAAGCAAGACGACTGCGGTGCGCTCACCTTGGACCAAACCGGGCAACGCGGCGCGCAAGGCGATGTCCCATCATGTTGGTCCAAATGACAGCTTGCACGCCGTTGATAATCGACGGATGCAGTTTTCCCCTTTCGATGTCGAGCACATGCAACGGGCGCTTTCCTTGGCGGAGCAAGCCTTGTTCATCACGTCACCCAACCCGCGTGTGGGTTGCGTCATCACGGGTGCCGACGGTCGTTCATTGGGGCAAGGCCACACCCAACAGGCCGGGGGCGCCCATGCCGAAATCATGGCGTTGCGAGATGCCCAAGCGCGGGGCTTGAGCGTCAAAGGCGCCACTGCTTATGTCACCCTCGAACCTTGCGCACACCACGGGCGCACCGGTCCCTGTTGTGAAGCACTGATCAACGCCGGCATCACCAAGGTGGTGGCCAGCTTGCAAGACCCCAATCCGCAAGTCGCTGGCCAAGGCTTTGCCAAACTGCGCGCGGCCGGTATACATGTCGACATGGGGTTGCTGCAAGACCCGGCGCATGAACTGAACATCGGTTTTTTTCGACGCATGCAAACTGGCAAACCTTGGTTGCGGATGAAAATCGCCCAATCCCTCGACGGTCATACCGGATTGCACAACGGCCAAAGCCAGTGGCTCACCCAAGGGCCAGCCCGCGAAGATGGCCACCGTTGGCGTGCCCGCGCGTGTGCGGTGCTCAGTGGCATTGGCACGGTCTTGGAAGACGACCCCATGCTGAATGTGCGGGGGATCGACACGCCGCGCCAACCCGACTTGCTGCTGGTGGATTCCAAATTGCAAACCCCATTGACCGCCAAGCTTTGGAAGGAAACCCGCAAGGTGGTCATTTTTCATGCGCACACAGACCCGGCCAAAGAAGGTGCGCTCAAGTCCAACGGTGCGCAATTGGTTCACTTGCCCGGCCCGGGCGAGAAAGTGGATTTGCCCGCCATGGTCAAGCAACTGGGGCAAATGGCTTACAACGAAATACACATTGAAGCGGGCCACAAGCTCAATGGGTCTTTGCTGCAAGCCGGGCTGATCGATGAATTGTTGGTCTATCTGGCCCCGCTGCTCACCGGCCCCGGCCAAGGCATGGCGGCCCTGCCCACACTGACAGATTTGGCGGGTGCCCAAGCTTGGCGGTATGTGCAAACCGAGCCGATCGGGGCAGATTTAAGGCTCTTGCTCAGGCGCAGTGGCTGATCTGCGAAAATACACGAATGTTCACCGGCATCATCACCGGCGTGGGGCGCATCGCCGCCGTTCACGACCTGGGTCGCTCTTTGGATCATGGCAAGCGCCTTGAGATCAGCACACCCGCGCATTACCTCGACGACGTGACCTTGGGCGACAGCATTGCCCTGAATGGCGCCTGCATGACCGTGACGTCTTTCAACGCCGCAGACCATGTTTTCACCATCGACATTTCTGCCGAATCGCTGGCCAAAACCGCGCGACTCGACACCATCGGCACCACCCTCAATCTGGAAAAAGCCTTGCGTGCGAACGACCGCTTGGGCGGCCACATCGTTTCCGGTCACGTGGACGGTGTGGGCCAAGTTGCTGCGTTTGAATTGGTCGGTGAAAGCTGGTTGTTGCAAATTCTGGCGCCAGTCGCTTTGGCCAAGTATTTGGCTTACAAAGGCTCGATCACGGTCAACGGGGTCAGTCTCACGGTGAACCGCATTGAAGACAAGGCCAATGGTTGCCTGATTTCCATCAACCTGATTCCCCACACCATCGCCAACACTGCCTTGGGCAGTTTGGTGACCTCCGATCCCGTCAATTTGGAAATCGACACTGTCGCGCGCTATGTCGAGCGCATGTTGCAGTTTGAATCTCTGCCTTCTGCACAGAAAGATCACCCATGAGCGCCTCTTTGTCCACTGTCGCCATTTCACCATTGCAAGACATCGTGGACGACATGCGCGCTGGTCGCATGGTGATTTTGGTGGACGAGGAAGACCGCGAAAACGAAGGCGACTTGGTGTTGGCGGCAGACCATGTCACCCCGGAAGCCATCAATTTCATGGCCCGCTTTGGCCGTGGCCTGATTTGTTTGACACTCACCCGCGAGCGTTGCGAACATTTGAACTTGCCGCCGATGGTGGCACGCAACGGCACGGTCCACAGCACCGCTTTCACGGTATCGATCGAAGCCGCTCAAGGTGTCACCACAGGCATTTCAGCTGCTGACCGCGCACGCACCGTGCAAGTGGCGGTGGCGGCCAACGCCAAAGCCAACGATCTGGTGCAACCCGGTCACATTTTTCCTTTGCAAGCGGTGGACGGCGGTGTGCTGATGCGCGCAGGACACACCGAAGCCGGCTGCGACTTGGCCGCCATGGCAGGTTGTTCGCCCACCGCCGTCATTTGTGAAATCATGAAAGACGACGGCACCATGGCGCGCTTGCCCGATTTGATGCAATTCGCGGCAGAGCACGGATTGAAAATCGGCACTATCGCGGATTTGATTGAACACCGCAGCCGCACCGAATCACTGGTGCAACGCCTGAGCAGCCGCGCGTTGGTCACCGCACATGGCGAGTTCACCGCCCATGCTTACAAAGATTTGCCCAGCGACAGCGTTCACTTGGCGTTGGTGCGTGGCACTTGGTCTGCCGAGACCGCCGTCTTGGCGCGCGTGCACGAACCCTTGTCGGTGCTTGACGCACTCGAACCGCAACGTGCCATGCATTCTTGGAGTTTGGACGCGGCTTTGTCTCGCATCGCCCAAGAACAAGCAGGCGTACTGGTGTTGCTCAACTGCGGTGAAAGCGGTCAACAATTGTTGACCCAATTCGAAGGTTTGGCTCGCTCTGCGCAAGCCCCAGAACGTGGGCGCATGGACTTGCGCACCTACGGCATCGGCGCGCAAATCTTGCGCGATTGCGGTGTGCACAAAATGCGCCTCATGGGCAATCCACGTCGCATGCCCAGCATGGCGGGCTATGGTTTGGAAATCACCGGCTACTTGGCCAAGGAATGAACATGCATCAAGCTGACATCAGTGGCACGCGCAACGATTTGGACGGCAGTGGTCTGCGCATTGGCGTGGTGCAAGCACGGTTTAACCCTGCCATCACCAACGCCTTGGCTGATGCTTGCATGAGCGAATTGCAATCTCTCCACGTCAGCATTTCGCGCATTCAACATGTGCAAGTGCCAGGCGCACTCGAGGTGCCTGTGGCGCTGGCCGCCATGGCGCAAAGCGGCGCATTTGATGCGCTGATCGCGTTGGGCTGCATCATTCGGGGCGAAACCTACCATTTCGAATTGGTGGCGAATGAATCCGGCGCCGCCATCACCCGCTTGGCGTTGGACCACCACCTACCGATTGCCAACGCCATCCTCACCACCGAAAACGAAGCCCAAGCGGTTGCCCGCCAAACAGACAAAGGCCGCGACGCTGCCCGTGTGGCGGTTGAAATGGCTTTGCTGATGAAAACGCTCACATGACCGCCTCCCCTTCTGCCGCCAAATCCGGCAAACCTTCAGACATGCGTCGCGCCAGCGCGCGCGCCGCCCGCACCCGTGCGCGTGGCTTTGCCGTTCAAGCCTTGTACCAAGTGATGGTTGGGCGCAACCCCCCCGATGAAGTCGACAGCTTCACACGCGAACTCAGCGGGTTTCACAAAGCCGACAGCGTGCACTTTGATGCCTTGCTGCATGGTTGTGCCGCGCAAGCCGAGTCGCTGGATGCACGCATCTTGCCTTTGTTGGACCGAAAAATGTCCGACATCTCCCCGATCGAACACGCCATCTTGTGGATCGGGGTGTATGAAATGCAACACTGCATTGACATTCCTTGGCGGGTCGTGATCAACGAGTGCATTGAACTGGCCAAAGAATTTGGCGGCACCGATGGACACAAGTACGTGAATGCCGTGTTGAACGGTTTGGCCGCTTCACTCAGACCGTTGGAAGTCGCGGCTGACAAGCCAGCGCCAGCGGCCCAAGCTGACTGACTCCATGCGTATCAGCCAACGCGCGAGCCGCATTTCTCCTTTTTATGTGATGGAAATGGCCAAGTCGGCCAAGCAGCTCGCGCAGCAAGTACAGCACAGCGATTCGCCGATGCTGTTCCTCAACATTGGTGAACCCGATTTCACCGCGCCGCCCTTGGTTCAAGAGGCCGCCATGCGCGCCATTCGAGATGGCCGCACGGCCTACACCCACGCCTTGGGGCTGGACGCATTGCGCGAGCGCATCAGCCACTGGTACAGCACACGCTTTGGCGTGGCTGTCCCCGCCAGCCGGATCGTGGTGACCAGCGGCGCCTCGGCGGCATTGCAATTGGCTTGTCTGGCCTTGATCGAATCAGGCGACGAGGTATTGATGCCTGACCCGTGTTACCCGTGCAACCGCCAATTTGTCCAAGCCGCCGATGGGCGGGCCATTTTGTTGCCGACCACTGCCTCACAACGCTTTCAACTGAGCGCGGCACCAGTCCGTGAACATTGGCAAACAACTACACGCGGTGTTTTACTGGCCTCACCGTCTAACCCGACCGGTACCTCTGTGGCCTTGGATGAACTGACGGCTGTTCACCGTTTCGTCAGCGACAAAGGTGGCATCACCATGGTGGATGAAATCTACCTTGGCTTGAGCCATGACGATGCCTATGGACAAACGGCGTTGTCCATCGACGACCAAATCATCAGCATCAACAGTTTCTCGAAGTACTTCAACATGACCGGTTGGCGATTGGGTTGGTTGGTGGTGCCAGAGCCCTTGGTTCCAGCGATTGAACGCTTGGCGCAAAACCTGTTCATCTGCCCCAGCACCATCGCCCAGACAGCGGCCTTGGCTTGCTTCGAACCCGAGAGTCTGTCTGTCTACGAAGCGCGTCGCGCCGCTTTCAAGCAGCGGCGTGATCAATTCATTCCGCAACTCAACGCCATGGGTTTGACCGTGCCCGTCATGCCAGACGGGGCTTTTTATGCTTGGGCTGATTGCCGCCAAGCCTGCGAGCGCTTGGGCCTGGCAGACAGTTGGGCGTTTGCCGAGCATGTGATGCAACAGGCGCATGTGGTGATCACGCCTGGACGAGATTTCAGTCAACACCAGCCGGGAGACTTTGTCAGAATGTCCACCGCCAGTTCGTTAGACACTTTGGACACCGCGGCACAACGCTTGCGGCATTTGCTGGAGAACGCATGAGTTTTCATTTTCCGGTTCGCGTGTATTGGGAAGACACCGATGCCGGTGGCATTGTCTTTTACGCCAATTACCTGAAATTTTTTGAGCGCGCCCGCACCGAATGGCTGCGCCACCTGGGTTTGCAACAACAGGCACTCAAACAAGAGACCGGCGGCATGTTTGTCGTGATAGACACGCAATTGACTTACCATCGACCGGCACAACTTGACGATATGCTTGAAGTCAGCGCCGTCATGCAAGACAAAGGCCGCGCCAGCTTGGTCATCGGCCAACAAGCTTGGCGGCTGGACCATGGTGGCGAGCGAACCTTGCTGTGCGAAGGCAGCATCCGCATTGGCTGGGTCAATGCCGAGAAAATGAAACCCGAGCGTATTCCCCCTCAACTTTTGGAGTTGTTCTCATGAACCAAGATTTATCAATTGTTCAATTGCTTTTGAACGCCAGTTGGGTGGTGCAAGCCGTGGTGCTGATTTTGTTGCTGGTCTCGGTCATGAGTTGGGCCGCCATCTTTCGCAAATTGCGGTCCTTGAAAGAGGTCAAAAATTTGAATGAAGAATTTGAACGCGATTTTTGGTCTGGCAAGAGTCTCAATGAATTGTTTGCCGGGGCCCAACAAAACGCCAAATCCTCGGGCCCCATGGAACGCATATTTGCCAGTGGCATGCGCGAATACCAAAAACTGCGCGAGCGACGCATCACCGACAGCGGCTTGCTGATGGACGGCGCACGCCGTGCCATGCGCGCGAGCTTGCAGCGCGAAATGGATGCGATTGAATCCAACCTGTCCATGCTGGCTTCGGTGGGTTCGGTGTCGCCTTATGTGGGCTTGTTTGGCACGGTCTGGGGCATCATGCACGCATTCACCGGATTGGCCGCGTTGCAACAAGTGACCTTGGCCAAAGTGGCGCCTGGCATTGCCGAAGCCTTGGTCGCCACGGCCATCGGTTTGTTTGCCGCCATTCCAGCGGTTCTGGCGTTCAACCGGTTTTCTCGTGACATCGACCGGGTCGCCAACAAGCTGGAGACATTCATTGAAGAGTTCTCCAACATCTTGCAACGCAACGTAGGCGCTGCGCCTGCCGCCAACCGCTGATTGACGGACGGACACCCTCATGGCTGCTTCTCTCAATCAACGGCGCTCAAGGCGCACCATCAGCGACATCAACATGGTTCCTTTCATTGATGTGATGTTGGTGTTGTTGATCATTTTCATGGTCACCGCACCCCTGCTGTCCCCCAGTTTGATCGATGTCCCCAGCGTGGGCAAGGCCGCGACCGCACCGGACCAAGTCATCACGATAGAAATCGACAAGCAATTGCAAATCGTTGTCAAGTCCAAAGCCACTTCTGCCAAAGACAGTGGGCTGCTGATCAAGCAAGACGCGAACATGGACAGCGTCGCCAAAATCGCTTTGCAACTGCAGGCTGGCAATGCGCAAACACCCGTCATCATCAGCGCCGACAAAGGCATCACTTATGACAATGTGGTCAAGTTGATGGACCGGTTGCAACGCGCTGGCGTGCAGCGCGTGGGTTTGGCTGTTCGTCAAAGCGAATAAGCCCTGTTCATGTCCCAAGAGACTTCACATCTGGAATTTGCGCCGCCTGAGGACCGGGGGGGAGGCAGTTCGTTGGCTTTGGCCTTGTTCGTCCATGCCTTGCTGTTGATGGCCTTGACCTGGGGCATCCATTGGCGCACGGATCCGCAAGACGATGCTGTGGATGCAGAACTCTGGTCCACCATTCCAGAACCCGTCGCTTTGAAATCTGATGCGCCTGCACCTGCACCTGCGCCACCCAAAGCCCAACCTGATGCACCGGCCAAGTCCTCAGAGGTCAAACAGGACAAACCGCCGCCCGCCAAAATCGTGTATGCACCGGCGAAGAATACCGAGCCACCGGTTAAAAACGCACCAGACCCCGATATCGCTCTAGAAAAACTCAAGAAAAAAGAAGCGGCCGAGCAATTGGCGCTTGAAAAAAAAGCCGAGAGGCTGAGAAAAGCCGAAGAATTACAGGCTGAAAAAGAAAGAAAAGCTGCCCTCTTGCGGGAAGAAGCGGCCAAGCGCAAAGAGGAAGCAGCCAAGCGCAAAGAAGAAGCCGCTAAACGCAAAGAGGAAGAGTTAAAACGCAAAGAAGAAGAGATTCGCCTTCGCAAAGAAGAGGAAGCCAAACGTAAAGCGGAAGAACTCCGCCGCAAGGAAGAAGAAGCGCGTCGCAAAGAAGAAGAGATTCGTCTTCGCAAAGAAGAGGAAGCCAAGCGTCGGGAAGAAGAAATTCGCCTACGCAAGGAAGAGGAAGCCAAGCGCAGGGAAGAAGAAATTCGCGTGCGCAAAGAAGAAGAGGCCCGCCGAAAAGAGGAAGAGACCAAGCGTCGCGAGGAAGAAAACAAGCGCAAGGAAGAAGAAGCCCGCCGGCTTGAGCAAGAAGCCAAAGAAGCCGAAGATCAACGCCAGCAACAGGTCAAACGGCTCAAAAGCTTGGGCGCCACCACCACCGGACCGGTGGATCCGGTCAATGAGTCCAAAGGCGGAGGCAAACCCAGCGACTCTTACCTCGCAAAGCTCAGGGCGCGGGTCAAACCCAACATCACTTTTTCAGACACACAGCTGCAGTCTGTGAGGGGGAACCCAGCGGCAGAGGTGGAAGTCAGTTGCAGTCCGAGCGGGCAAATCATCGCTGTGAAACTGACCCAGTCCAGCGGTAACGCGGCTTGGGACCAAGCGGTACTGAAAGCGATTGAAAAAACAGGCACCTTGCCTCGGGACGAGAACGGAAAAATCCCGTCCAAAATTCCGTTTGTGTTCAGACCGCGCGACTGACCTCAGTGCAAATGGCGGGGTCTGCGACCGCCGTGGCCAGAGCCACCGTTGCCCTTGGGTGGTTTGCTGATTTCCAAGGAATTGACCAAGGAATCAAACCGCTTGCTAAAGAGTTTGTCCACTTCCAGCACCACATCGCTGAGCTCGGACGCGTCGAAATGGCGCTCCATCAAACTCACCAAATCTTGCACCAACAAATCTCGCTGGACTTGCATGATGGCCGCTGGTGTGGGCCCCACGAAGAGCATCATGAAGTCATCGCGTGAATCTCTGCCTTGGGCTTCGTCTTCATCGTCAAATTCAGCGTCGTAGAAAGTGACTTCAAGCGCGGCACCCGCACGGGTCAGGTCATTCAAGCCCATGCACACATCGTCCAGCACTTGTCGAAAATCGTCTTCACCTTTGATGGTCCAACAGATTTGCAACACATGGTCGTTGGTGTCGTGACGGATGCCAGGCTCTTCCTCGTAAAAACTGTCTGCGCATTCTTGCAAGGATCGGGCACCTGCATAGACCCACAGGCCGCGCAAAGCGTCTTGCAAATGCTCAAACGTGACATCCTCGCGCAACGGCACAGCGCCATGCAAATGGATTTCGTAAGTGGTGTTGAATCGTGACATGAAAGCATGATAGCAGTGGCCAGAATTCAAGCCAAACAGGTCACCCAGCCTGGTTCTTCGCCGGTTGCGAGGCGCTGCGTGAGCGTCAGCAGGCCGGTTTGGGCATCGCGCTCAAACACCCCCAAATGGTTAGATTTCTGCCCCGCCACCAACACATGCCTGCCATCCACGTCCAGCGCAAAACTGCGCGGCTGCAACTCGGTGGGCACATGGGCAAGCCATGTCAATGCGCCACGCTGCGCATCTGCCTTGAACACCGCCAGCGTGCTGGAACTTCTGTCACAGGTGTATACAAACTGGCCATCGGCAGACACATGGATGTCAGCGGCCCAAGGCTTTCCCGTGAAACCGGCTGGCAAGGTATTCAAGGTTTGCATGTGTTGAAGTGTGCCTTGGGCGGCATCCCAAGCCAACACATCCAAGGTCGCGTCAAGTTCATTCAGAAGATAAAGCCATTGACCTTCGGGATGAAAACACAAGTGTCTGGGCCCCGAACCCGCGCGCGCTTGCCACTGTGTGTGAAGTGTGAGTTGTCCGCGTGATTCATCAAACCCAAACACCATCACCCCGTCATCCCCCAAACACGGGACCAACACAAAACGGTTGTCAGGCGAAAACACCGCCGCATGCGGATGGCGAAGCGTGGACATGACCGTGTGATCGGATGCCGCTGGCTGTGCTGGCGTCAAGGGACAGACGGTCAAGCTGTGCGAATGGTAAGAAACCGCCAACAAAAACCGTCCGGTGCGGTCGATGCGCAAATTGCACATGCGGGCTGTCAAAGGCATTTCGTACAGGAGATTCAATTGCCCATGGGTGCGGTCCAACTGCAAACACACCAAGCTGTTGGGCTCTCCGCGCTTGGCCACATACATGCGTTCGGTCATGGGTGAAATGCAAATGGGCCCAGGGCCCGCCCCCACCACACAAGTCGATGTCAAGGTCAATCGGCCAGTGTCAGCCCATTGCATGACATGGATGTCCCCGCTGAGGGCATTGCTGACATAGACATGGGGCATGCGGCATCTACTCAAGTTGGTTACAACCAGCCGCCGGCTTGGAAAAACTCAGGCGCCCATGGGGGAAAGGCGTTGCGTCTGGTGCCTGAGACCGGAATCGAACCGGTACGCCCCTTATTCAGGAAAGCGGCGGATTTTAAGTCCGCTGTGTCTACCTATTTCACCACTCAGGCTGTGCTGTATTGTGGCAAATATTCAGGGGCTGACGACTTGCTCCGCCAAATAAATACGCTGCCCCACATTGGCCGGCAACATGAGTTTGCTTCCTTGGTAATAAATGTTGACCGATGAAAGCGCGTTGCTGCTGATGGTCCACGGTGCTGGCCCATGCACACTGCGACCAGACCCTGGCGCCAGGTTCAACACCGTGCGGTTACGTTTTGCATCGTCCACGCACAACTGAACAGGCTTGGTGGCCTGAAGATAAACGTAGTTTCCGGGCTTGGATACCGAATGCGGTGACACCGAGGTGGGGTCGGTGTTGATGGCTGCACAGTCATTTTTGTCCACAGACAACGCTGAGGTTTCCAACTTCGTGGGCTCAGCAAGCGCTGCGTTCTCGGTATGGGGCTTGACAGGATCCAACCTCGGCTGGTTGTCTGCAGTTGCAGCGGCATTCAAAGTCGCCGGGGCAGTGGCGAGCGACGCAGGTTCAGAAGCAGTTGCCACGGCTTGCGTCTCGACCTGTTCTGTTTTGACCGCTTGGCTTGCAACTGGCTCGCGCGAATCAGCTGTTGGGGTTTGCTCTGTCGGGACAGACACACCAATGGGGTTCACCCATTCGGAAAA
>CANGZG010000049.1 GCA_947458415.1 Comamonadaceae bacterium
GAGGCATTGCCTGCGGTGACGCTGCCCGCTTTGTCAAACGCAGGACGCAAGCCAGCCAAGGCTTGCGCGTTGGTGTGGAGGTTGATGTATTCGTCTTGCGCAAACGGCAACGGGTCGCCTTTTTTCTGCGGCAGCAACACAGGCAAAATTTCGTCTTTGAATTTACCAGCGGCTTGCGCCGCGGCCGCTTTTTGCTGAGAGGCCAATGCGAGCGCGTCTTGCATGTCGCGGCTGATGCCATGCTGTTTGGCGACGTTCTCGGCGGTGATGCCCATGTGGTACTGGTTATAAACATCCCACAGCCCATCCACAATCATGCTGTCAATCATTTTCCAGTCACCCATGCGCTGACCATCGCGAGAATGGTTGAGCACATGGGGCGCGGCACTCATGTTCTCTTGCCCACCCGCGATCACGATCTCGCTGTCGCCACTGGCCACGGCTTGCGCAGCCAACATGACGGCTTTGAGCCCGGAACCACACACCGCATTGATGGTCAGTCCAGGAATTTCTTTTGGCAGCCCGGCTTTCATCAACGCTTGCCGGGCCGGGTTTTGGCCTGCACCAGCCGCAAGCACCTGACCCATGATGACCTCGCCCACCAAGTCCGCGTCAATGCCTGCGCGCGATACCACCTCTTTGATGGCCAGCGCGCCCAGCTCGGTGGCGCTGACCTTGGCCAAACTGCCGCCGAACTTTCCCACGGCAGTGCGGGCAGCTGAAACGATGACGATGTCTTGCATGGGAGGTCTCCTGAGTGTGTGAATGGATTGTCCAATGTCAACACATCTGCCTGATATGTAACTTACCGTTCTGGGGGCTCGCCAGGCTCTCGAATGCACTGTGGCTTGCGTGGTAGTTTGCTATACACCTGCGAGCGCCTCGCAAAGCTATGATGGGTTTGGACCATGTACGATATTTCTCCTTATGAATTCCCTCTCCCACGCAGACCTGTTGATTCGCCAAGCCTTGGTATTTGATGGCAGCGGCCATGACCCCGTCGTGCAAGACGTGGCGGTCAAGCAAGACCGCATCGTTGCCGTGGGCCAGCACCTGTCGCTGAGTGCCACAGAGGAGATTGACGCCACTGGCCTGGCATTGATGCCCGGCATCATCGATTCGCACACACACTTTGACGCGCAAATCACCTGGGACGCCTACGTCAGGCCCTCACCCGCCATGGGGGTCACCACCGCCATCATCGGCAACTGCGGCTTCACCATCGCACCGTGTCGCCCGGCCGACCGGGGCTTGACCATGCGCCATTTGACGCAGGTCGAAGGCATGTCGTTGGAGGTGCTCGAGCAAGGCATCGATTGGGGCTTTGAAACATTCCCCGAGTACTTGGCCATGCTCAAGCGCAAAGGCTGCGCCATCAATGTCGCAGCCTACATCGGCCACTCGTCTGTGCGCACCTGGGTCATGGGCGACCAAGCCAATCAGCGCGCGGCCACTGACGCAGAAATTCAAGCCATGGCCGACATCGTTCGCGATGCCATGGCCGCTGGCGCGGTGGGGTTTGCCACCAGCACCAGCCCTGCGCACAACGGTGAAGGCGGCTTGCCGATGCCCTCGCGCTTGGCAAGTGACGAAGAAATGATGCAACTGACCCAGGCCATGGGCAGCCAAGGCGGTGGCGTTTACATGGTCACCAAAGGTGGACAAATGCCCATGGCTTTTTTGAAGTCGTTGTCGCAAGCCAGTGGCAGACCGGTCATGGTGGCTGCGCTCTTGCACAACAGCACCAATCCACAAGCGGTGTTCAACGATTTGCAAGCCATCAGCGATGCCAATGCCGAGCAAATTCCTTTGATCGGTCAAGTCTCGTGCTGTCCGTTGACCATGGATTTCACCTTTGCGTCTGCTTATCCCGTCGAGGGCTTGGCCAGTTGGAAGCCCGCCATGGGGTTGACCCATGATGCGCTCAAAACCTGTTTGCGTGACCCTGCGTTCAGGCAATCCGTCAAGCATGAGCTCAACCAAACCTCCACGTTTCGTTTGTTCAACAACGAATGGGACAAAGTACATGTGGTGCAGACGTTTTTGGCTGCACACCAAGCCCATGAACAACACAGTGTGGCTGAACTCGCGCAACAACACGGTGTGGACCCCTTGGATTTTGCGTTGGACTTGGCGTTGGCTGAAGATTTGCAAACCGTGTTCACCGCGCAATTGCTCAACAGCGATGCACAAGCGGTGGCGCGTTTGCTCACGCACCCGCACAGCTTGGTATCGCTGAGTGATGCGGGTGCGCATTTGACCTTCTTCAACGATGCGGGTTTTGGTCTGCATTTATTGGGGCATTGGGCCAGAGACCTGGGGGTGATGTCGATGTCCCAAGCCGTGCACAAACTCACAGCGCAACCGGCGCGCATCCTCGGTTTGAAACAGCGCGGATGGATTCGCGAAAACTTCGCAGCTGATCTGTTGTTGTTTGACCCGAAAACCGTGGGACGCGGACCCAAACACCGCGTGTTTGACCTGCCGGGTGGCGCGCCCCGCTTGAACACCAACGCGTGTGGCGTTCACGCGGTTTGGGTGAATGGCCATTTGGTCGCCGATCAGCAAGGCTTACGCGAGCACACCGAACTCGCTGGTGAATTGCTGACCGAGTTCGACAGCTAAGCGCAGGCAAGCAGTGTCGTTGGTTGAACATTCGCCGGTCAAAAACCGATGAAACCCCTTATATATGCAGGTCTTTTTTTGGCATAGACTGATTGCTGTTCGCCTTTGTGTGCATCAACATTGAGATCCGACATGTCAAACAACACTTCGTCAAACCGCAGAACCCTTCTCAAACTTGGCGCCATCGCCAGTGCAGGTCTGGCCGCACCCTTTGTTTCCCGTGCGCAAAACAAACCGATTCGCATCGGCATGCCCACCATTTTGTCGGGACGCGTGGCCATGCTGGGCCAGGCTTCGTCCAACGCAGCCATCTTGGAAGTGGACAGGTTCAACGCCGCTGGCGGTTTGAACGGCCGCAAAATTGAATTGGTGATCCGTGACTCAAAAGGCCAGCCGCAAGAGGCGGCCCGGGTCGCCCGCGAGTTGGTGACCTCCGAGAATTGTGAGATCTTGCTCGACGCCGAAGCATCATCGGGTGCGTTTGCCGTGCACGAAGTCGGGCGTGACTTGGGCGTGCTGGTCATCCACAGCGTGTCCGAAACCTCCTCGCTCAGCGCCGACCCCAAAGTGCGCTCTCCTTTGGCCTTCAGGTGTGCCCGTCAAGGCATTCACGATGCGATCGTCGGTGGCGCCTACGCCGCACAAGTGGCCAAAGCCAAAAACCTCAAACGCTGGATGACCGTGTCGCCTGACTACGCTTACGGGCGCGACACCACCAATGAATTCATCGAGTACCTGAAATTTTTCAACCCCGCCATCGAAGTCATTGGCGATGTCTGGCCCAAATTGTTCCAAGCCGACTACACCGAATCTGTCACTCGGCTGCTACAAGGCAAACCGCAAGCGGTTTACTCTGCACTGTGGGGCGGTGACCTGACGTCTTTCATCGACCAAGCCAGCATTTATGGCTTGTTCAAAGACCGTGAGTTTTTTGCAGTGAACATGGCCGACTATGCGGTGCTGACCGCGGTCAAAAATGTGCCTGACGGTTTGCATTCAGGCAACCGTTATCTCAAGAGTTTTCCCAACAGCAGCGCCAACACAAACTGGTGTAACGCATACCAAGCCCGTTTCAAGGACTTGCCGTTGAACTGGGCTTGGCAAAACGCGGCGGCGGTGCAATTCTTGACCGCTGCCATGAAAAAAGCCAACAGCGCGGATGGCAAAAAAATGGCGGATGCATTGCGCGGCATGACCATCGACTCGCCTTTTGGAAGCAACGGCAAACTCACCATGCGTGCGGATGACAACACCGTGGTTGACTATGCCGTGGGCTGGGGCGCGCTCGAGCCCAAAGAACCATTCATGGCCAAGCCCAGCCCTGGCAACTGGAAACAGATTGCCGAGTTGGAATTGCAATGGAAAAAGCGCAAGTCTTTCGCCTAACCTGCCCCCCATAACCGATGGAACTCACTGCGCTGCTTGAATGCTTTGGGTCGATGTCGTGCATCGTCACCCAAAGCAGTACCGGACTCATCATCGGTGCATTGTTGTTTTTGGTGGCCGCTGGGCTCACCTTGATTTTTGGTGTGTTGGGTGTGATCAATTTCGCCCACGGCTCTTTTTACATGCTGGGCGCTTATGTTGCGCTGACGGCTTACCGGCTGACCGACAGTTATGCCTTGGCAGCCTTGGCCGCTGGCTTGGGTGTGGGTTTGTTCGCGTGGGTGTTTGAACGTTTGTTCATGCGGCGTGTCTACCAGTCCGATGTGCTTTTGCAATTGCTGGTTTGCTATGCCTTCATTTTGATTTTGGACGATGTTGTGAAGATCGTTTGGGGCGCTGAATTCCAATCCATGGGCATGCCCGCATCCTTTCAGTTACCGCCATTGTTCATCGGTGGCGGCGTGGTGCCGGTGTTTTATGTTTACTTGATGTGCGCGGCTGGGTTGATTGCCCTCTTGTTGTGGTTCACGCTGACCCGAACCCGTGCGGGAAAAATCATTCGGGCCGCCGCCCAAAACCCGGCCATGACCTCGGCGCTGGGTCTCAATACCCGATTGATTTATGCCATGGTGTTCAGCTTTGGTGGGCTGCTGGCTGGTTTGGCCGGCGGCCTGGCCGCCCCTGTTCGTTCCATGTCGCCCGGCATGGGGTTCTCCATCCTGATTGAATCGTTCATCGTGACCGTCATTGGCGGCATGGGCTCGGTCAGTGGCGCATTGTTGGGCGCTTTGATGATCGGTTTGATCCGCTCATTTGGGTCCATCGGTTTTCCATTGTTTGTCGAAGGCATCATGTTTTTATCCATGGTGCTGATACTGGTGTTCAAACCCAGCGGTCTGATGGGCAAGGGGCAATCTTGAGAGGTCTGCGTGATTGGCAAAAGGACAGCGCATGGGCCGTGCTTGGCCTGCTGTTGTTGCTTGCTTTGCCTTGGTTTTCACCGTCGCGGGTGGTCACCGACTTCATCATCCGTTTGTGTGCCATGGGCTTGCTGGCCACCTCATTGAACATGCTGGTGGGTTATGGCGGCATGGTGTCGTTTGGACACGCCATGTTTTTTGGCAGTGGCGCGTATGTGTTTTCTTTGATGCTGCAAAAAGCCTCGGTGTCTGTGCCTGTGGCCTTGGTAACCACCATGGTGTTTTGCGCGGTGTTGGCTGCGCTGATCGGCGCCATCTGTGTTCGGCTCAAGGGCATTTATTTCTCCTTCCTCACGTTAGCGTTTCAAATGCTGCTGCACAGCGTGATCATCACCTGGACCAGCATGACCGGCGGCGACCAAGGTTTGACCGGCGGCATTCCACGGCCAGTGTTCTTGGGCATCGATTTGGGCCAAGCAGCACATGTGTACGTGTTTTGTTGTGTGCTGGCCGTGGCGGGATTGCTGGCCATGCGTTTGCTGATGCAATCGCCCTTCGGTTACACGCTGCGCATGTTGCGTGACAACGAAGACAGGGCGGCTTATTTGGGCATTGACGTTTGGCGGGTGCGCTTGTATGCATTCATCTTGGCAGGCGTGTTTGCAGGCTTGGGCGGCGTCATCATGGCCTTGTTTGTGTCTGGTGCATTTCCTGATTTCGGTTACTGGACCATGTCTGGCGAAGCCGTGTTCATGATCATGATGGGTGGCATCCATGTGTTCGTGGGCCCACTGTTAGGGGCCGGTTTACTGCAACTGTTCAACGACACCGTCACCCGCTTCACCCAGTACCACGGTCTGGCACTGGGCGTGGTGATTTTGTTGTTCACCTTGGGTTTTCAACGCGGCATCACCGATGTCTTCATCAACTGGTTCAAGTCTTTCTCTGAGAAAAAGGGCCACTGATGTTGCGCATTGAAAACCTCAACAAATCCTTTGGCGGCGTGCACGCGATCGAAAATTTATCGATCAACTTTGCACCGGGTTCACTCAGCGCGGTGATTGGCCCGAATGGCGCAGGTAAAACCACGTTTTTCAACCTGATTTCCGGCGGCCTTCAACCCGACAACGGCAACATTTGGCTAGAAGGCGAAAACATGGTGGGTTTGTCGCGCAATGCCATTGTTCACAAAGGCATTGGCCGCGCTTTCCAAGTGGCCAAACTGTTCAAGACGATGACGGTTGAAGAAAGCCTGCGAGCCGCATTGCAATCTGCACTCGGCCATGCCAGCCAAATGCACGGCAATTTCCCCTTGCGAGCTACCCGCGACCGTGCCCATGAAGTCATGGCGCAATTGGGGTTGCAGCACAAGGCCGACACGGTCAGTGGCAATTTGTCGCACGGCGACCAAAAATTGCTGGACATGGCCTTGGCCTTGGTCATGCGCCCCAAAGTGCTGCTGTTGGATGAACCGGTGGCCGGCATGGGGCCTGACGAACGCACCCAAATGATGGACACGGTGCAACAACTGTGGCGCCAAGGTGGCCTCACGATTGTGCTGATTGAACACGACATGGAATTGGTGTTTCGAAAAGCGCAGCAAATCCACGTGCTGTCCTACGGCAAGTTGCTGGCACAAGGCACAGCCGATGAGATTCGCCAACACCCGAAAGTGATCGAGGCGTACTTGGGAAAAGCACAGGAGCATGTCGGTGAATGAGATGCTGCGCGTTCACCAACTCGAGGTGTTGTACGACACCAGTCAGGTGTTGTTCGGCCTGAATTTGCAATTGCACGCGGGTGAAACATTGGCTTTGCTCGGACGCAATGGTGCAGGCAAAAGCACGACCATGAAAGCGATGGCAGGCATGATCGCCTCGCGCAGCGGTGACATTCAGATGCAAGGCCAGTCCATCAAAGGCATGCCCGCACACCTGATTGCACGCGCTGGCTTGGCCTATGTGCCGGAAGACCGACAAATCTTTTCCGAGTTAAGCGTCGAAGACAACCTGGACATTGCGTTCAAACGCGGCCCCAGCGGCGAAGACCATTGGCCCATCGAGCGGGTCTATGAAATGCTGCCGCTGCTCAAGCCCTTGCGCAAACGCTTGGGCGGCTTGTTATCGGGGGGTGAGCAACAAATGCTCACCGTCGGTCGCGCATTGATGGGCAACCCTCGCCTGTTATTGCTGGACGAACCCAGCGAGGGATTGGCACCGATCATGGTGCAAAAAATTGGTGAACTGATTCAATCACTCAAAGCCACCGGCACCAGCATTGTGTTGGCTGAACAAAACTTGCATTTCTGCTTGGGTTTGGCGGATCGCGCCGTGGTGATTGACAAAGGTCAGGATGTGTTCACCGGCAGTATCGAGGCCTTGAATGCTGACGCGCAAATCAAGCAACGTTATTTGTCAGTCTGAATCAAGCCCGCAATAGAAAGCCTTTGTAGCCTTGCGCAGCGACGTCATCACAAATCCCTCTGTAGCGCGCAAACCCACCTGCATAAGGCATGAACACACGGGGTTTGCCCGGCACATTCGCGCCCAGGTACCAACTGTGACGCACCTGCGGTAACAAGGTCTCGTTGGCCGCGTCATTGACTTGCTGAACCCAGTCATCGCTGGCGGCGGTGTCTGCTTCCATTTGTTGGATGCCATGGGCTTGCAAATACGCTATGCAATCGGTGATCCAGTTGACGTGCTGTTCGATCTGTGGCGGCAAATTGCACAACACCGATGGGCTGCCAGGTCCGGTGATGGTGAACATGTTGGGAAAGCCCGGCACCTGTAAACCCAAGTAACTGCGGGGCCCTGCATGCCACGCGTCTTTGAGGGTAAGTCCTTGGCGACCCGTGATGTTCATGCGCAGCAAACTGCCGGTCATCGCATCAAACCCGGTGGCAAACACGATCACGTCCAGCGGAAAATGCGCTTGCGAGGTTTGAATACCTTGGGCATCGATGTGCAAGATCGGGTGGCGACGAATGTCGACCAAACTGACGTTGTCACGGTTGTAAGTTTCGAAATAGTGGCTGTCGATCGGCGGGCGCTTGGCCGCAAACGGGTGGTCGATGTCGGACAATAATTCAGCCGTGTGCGGGTCGCGCACCACTTGTTTGATTTTGTGTTTGATGAATTCAGCCGCGGTGTCGTTCGCTTCTTTGTCGCGCAGCAAGTCGTTGAACGTGGCACGAAATTGCAACCCGCCTTTGTCCCATGCCGCTTGGTAAATGGCTTGGCGTTCCTCGTCGCTGACATCCCATGCAGATCGCGGTTGAATGCGAAAACAATGTGCATTCGGTGTCTCTTGCATCAACTGGCGAATGTCATCGGCGGTTTGCTTGACATGCTGCTTGAAGTCTTCGCTCAGCGGCGCGTTTCTGGCGGGAATGCTGTAGTTGGCCGTGCGTTGAAACACCGTCAAATGGGCGGCTTGTTCTGCAATCACGGGAATGGCTTGTATGCCACTCGATCCGGTACCGACCACGCCGACCCGCTTGCCTGTCATGTCCAAGCCGTCAAGCGGCCACGCGCCGGTGTGCGCCCATTCGCCTGTGAAACTTTCTAAACCCGGGATGGCGGGCACATTCGCGCTCGAGAGGCAACCCACCGCCGTGATCAGGTATTTCGCGCGCCACTCTTCGCCTTGGGAAGTGGTCACGCGCCAGAGATTGTTTGGCTCGTCAAATTGCGCAGACTGCACACGTGTGTTGAACACCATGTCTGGCCATAACTTCAAAAAATCCGCCACATGGTTCATGTAGCGCAAAATTTCGGGTTGCTGCGGGTAACGCTCTGACCAATCCCAAGACGCCACCAATGCCTTGGAAAAATAAAACATGTAAGAGTGACTCTCGGAGTCACAGCGCGCACCCGGGTAACGGTTGTGGTACCAAGTCCCACCGACACCCTCTGCGGCCTCCAACACCTTGACGCGCAAATTCAGTTGGTCGCGCAGGGTATGCAGTTGGTACATGCCAGACAAGCCTGCACCCACAATGATGGCGTCCAACGGTTGATCAGATGAATTGGGATAAAGCATGCGAACGATGGTAGCGCATCAAATGGAAAGCGGGTCACGCATAACCGGGTGGCGGTTGAAACGCGGCGAATTCTTTTTCCAGCATCTTGGCCAACTGTATGCATACCAAGTCGCCAAATTGAGGGCCGATGATTTGCACGCCGCTGGGCAAGCCCGCAGCGGTCAAACCAGCAGGAGCGACGGTCGACGGCAAATACGCCATGCCTGAATATCCGGCCCAAAACAATTGCGTGGTGCTGGGCTGGGGCTGCCCATTGACATCCAACATGCGCTCCCATCGTTCGTTCTGCTGCTGATGGGGAAATGCCGTGGTTGCCGCGGTCGGACAGATCAACACATCGCAGTCCTTGAAAAACGCTTCCCACTGACATTGCATGCGGTAACGCTTTTCATGCAACAACAACCATTCGTAATGCGACAAGGCACAGCCTTGCAGCATCCACGCTTCGTAATCGTCACGGGCAGCGTCAAGTGCGGCATTGCGTTGTTGCATGGTTTGCCATTGAGACGCGCTCAGGTTGCGTGCGGTGGCCGCGCGCAGCAACAAAATGAATGTCTTGTGCGCGTCGTGTAAATCGATGTCAGGTCGGGCGGTATCGCTGACGCTGGCGCCCGCCTTGGCCAGAAAATCTGCCACCGCCTGGATGCGTTCTTGAACCGCCATGTCCACCTCTGCCGTGTCTGCGGTTTTGAGCACAGCGACTTTGAAATCTTTCCAACGGGTTTGGTGTGGCTTTTGAAGACGCGCGCGCCAACCCCGCGCAAACACATCATCGCCGCCAGCCATGACCTGCAATGCCAAGGCCAAATCGCGTGCACTGCGGGCCATGGGTCCCACCACGGCCAAATCATCCGGCGACTGAAAATGGGGCAACGCATGGCCCTGCACCGAGCACAAGCCAAAAGTGGGTTTGTGCCCATACACGCCACAGTAATGCGACGGATCACGAATGGATGCGCCGATGTCGCTGCCGGTGTCTAAGCCGGTCAAGCCTGCGGCCAATGCAGCAGCCGAACCGCCAGATGAGCCACCGGGCACCAACGCGGTATTCCAAGGGTTGTTGGTGGTGCCATAGACGGGGTTGAAGGTTTGCCAATCGGCGAGCATGGTCGGCACGTTGGTCTTGCCAAACACAATCGCACCGGCCGCTTTGTAGCGCTTCACAGCGTCCGCATCCTCAGTGGGCAAGTTCGCCTGCAGGTCGAGGCGACCCCAGGTGCTGGGCAGCCCTTGAACATCAAATGATTCTTTGATCGTCATCGGCACACCATGCAAAGGCCCCAGACGTTCACCGCGCGCCAACATGCGGTCGGCCGCACGCGCTTGCTTGCGGGCGCGGTCCGTGTCGGTCACAACAATGGCATTGAGCGCTGGGTTGAAACGCTCTACCCGCTTCAAGTAGGCATTTAAGAGCTCGAGACAGCTGATTTTTTTGAGCCGAATGTCACTGGCCAGTTGGTATGCCGATGCAAAGGGACGAAAGTTCATGGCTGTGCCCAATTCGTGAAACATGACTGATGAATGGTGGCCTGCATGTCGTGGCAAATGCTAATTGCAAATCGCATGGTTACCTGGGATGGGCACGGCGAAAGCAAACACAAATTCGTCTTTCATGATGTTGAACACCTTGCAGGACTTGTTGCCTTGGGGTGTTGAAAACACCAAATTGCATTGTTCAAACCCCTCTTGTCCGCGCCCCCACTCTGCGCGCACATAGCGAATTTTTGACACGGGCACATTGAATTCTCTGGACACCCCAGCGATGTCATGCTTGCTGTAGCCTCGAATCAAGGCGCAGTTCTCTTTCGTCACGAACAACATTTCAGGCTGGGTGCGCGATTGCACTGGCGCGGCCCACACCAGCACGCTGGACACAGCCATTCCGAACGCCCGCCACTGTGCCCCAAAGAAACGATACACAAAAAGATCCAACCATCCCGGCCGTTGCACAACCACGGTTCGGATACCTGTGCGCGAATGTGCCTGCAGACTCACAGCCACTGATGCGGATCGATTTTTTGCGCACCGATCAGTCGCTTGAAGCTGTCATAGGTTGATTGGATGCCGCGTTGCAGCGGCATTTGCCCATAGTCGCCAATGTAAGCACGCAGGGGCTCATCCGAATGGTTCATCGGAAAGGCCAGCGGATCCCCGGTGATGGTGATTTGCGCTTGCGGCACCAACCCCTTGAGCAAAGACATGCCTTGTTCAACACTCGCATACTGGCCATTCAGGTCAAACACCGGCGCGCCGGTGCGCCCTGTTGCCACGCTGCGAATGAATGCACTGGCCACTTCACCTGCAAACAGCCAAGACACATCACCGCTGAACGGAATCGCATAGGGCTTGCCAGCAGCTGCCGCCAAAATAGCCACGGTGGTTTTGGACGTCATGCCTTGATCACGCCCGACGCCGTACACCACGCCAGGCCGGATACCCACGCTGTGCAATCCGTTTTCTTCTGAATACACCTTGGCGGTTTGCTCGTTGCAATACTTGTAAGCGCCATACAAGGTCGACATGGCGCCACCGTTGTCCAATGCGCCATACGCGGCCACCGAGCTGGCATAGGTCAAACGCTGAACGCCGCAGGCCTTGGCCGCTTCAAACACATTGACCGTTCCCACCACATTGACCAAGGCCCCAGCCACTGGATCTGCACGGCAAAACGGGACTTGCAACGCTGCCAAGTGGATGATGGCTTGGGCACCGCTTTTTTCCACCACTGCCCTGACCGCTTGGGTGTCTGCAATGTCGCCCGCATGCCAAATGACTTGGTTCAATGCAGCGTCGTCCATCAACAAACCGGGTCTGCGTTTGTCAATCTGTAAATCGAACGCATGCACCTTCACACCAGCGTGGGTCAGCAATGCCAAGGTCCAACTGCCAATGCAACCACCTGCCCCAGTCACCAGCACGGGGCCGTCAAATTCTTTGGAAGAAACTGGAAAAACGTCAAGCATGCTGAGCTCCTGAGATGAAAGATTTGACCAACGCCCAAGCTTGCTCGGGCGTGTCGACATATTGAAAACAAGCGATGTCCTCGGCATTGACCGTGCCCTCGGCTTGCATGGCGTCAAAGTTGACCACTTTTTTCCAATAGTCACTGCCATACAGCAAGATGGGCACGCGTGGGGTTTTGCCGGTTTGCACCAGCGTCAATATTTCAAACAATTCGTCCATGGTGCCAAAGCCACCGGGGAATGCCACCAAGGCCTTGGCGCGCATCACAAAATGCATTTTGCGAATCGCAAAGTAATGAAATTTGAAAGACAAATGCGGTGATACATAGGGGTTGGGCAGTTGCTCATGGGGCAGTGCAATGTTCAAAGCCACAGACACCGCGCCTGCTTCGGTCGCACCCCGGTTGGCTGCTTCCATGATGCCTGGGCCGCCGCCAGTGCAAATGGTGAGGCGCTGTTCAGGCGGCATGTGCAATCCATCGGTAGCCACCAGCCTTGCAAAGGCTCTGGCGGCTTCATAGTAGGTTGCATGGTGAATGGCCAACCGCGCTTTGGCGATCTTGGCTGGGTCGTTGCCTTGTTCAGACGCAGCCAACTTGGCTTGGGCGGCTTCCATCGACATGTAGCGGGCGCTGCCAAACACCACCAGGGTTTGATGAATGTCTGCTTCACGCTGGGCCAAATCCGCCTTGAGCAATTCCAATTGCAATCGGATGCCCCTGTTTTCATCTCGTTGCATGAACGTGGGGTCATCGAATGCCAAGCGCAGCGATGGATCAGGGGTCGACGTGCTCGCTGAGGTAGGAATGTTCATGGTTCGGCTATTTTCATTGAAATTGGCCATATGATGACCCATGAGCTTGAACATCCATTTTTTAGGCGGTGCCAGCACCGTCACAGGTTCGAAATACTGCGTAGAACACGGTGGCAAACGTTTGCTGGTGGACTGCGGTCTGTTCCAAGGCTACAAACAACTGCGCTTGCGCAACTGGAACCCGATGCCCGTTGCGGCAGTTGACATCGACGCAGTCATCCTTACCCATGCCCACCTTGACCACAGTGGGTATGTGCCGCTGTTGGTGAAAAGTGGTTTCAAAGGGCGGGTGCACGCCAGTTCGGGCACACGCGACCTGTGCCAAATTTTGTTACCCGACAGCGGCCATATTCAAGAAGAGGACGCTTTCTTCGCCAACAAGCATGGTTACTCGAAACACGAGCCTGCCCTGCCCCTCTACACCAAGTTGGACGCCCTCAAATCGATGGACCATTTCCATGTTGAACAATGGGGCAAGTGGTTTGAACCCATCCCAGGTTGGAAGGCGCAGTTTTCTTCGGCCGGGCACATCTTGGGCGCATCAAGTTTGTTGCTTGAAGTCGCAGGCAGACGTGTGCTGTTCTCTGGGGACCTTGGCCGACCAGACGACAGCTTGATGAACCCTGCAGATGACCCGCCCTCAGCGGACACGGTGCTGATCGAATCCACTTATGGCGACCGCAGCCATCCCGTAGAAAACATCAGCGAAGAATTGAGCGTGGCATTGAAAAGAGTGGCTGCCCGTGGTGGCGTGGCGGTTGTGCCCGTGTTTGCGGTGGGCCGCGCACAAGCCATCTTGCATTGCATCGCACAGCTCAAAGCGCAGCAACGCATCCCCCAAAGCCTGCCAGTGTTCTTAGACAGTCCGATGGCCATTCACACCACTGCGCTGCTGGGCAAACACATGGGCGAGCACCGCTTGAGTGCAGAAGAAGTGCATGCCATGGACCACGTCGCCACGATGGTGGAAACCCCGGAACAATCCAAAGCATTGGTCAAGCACCATGGACCGATGGTGATCTTGGCTGCCAGTGGCATGGCCACCGGAGGGCGAGTGCTGCACCATTTGGCCAATTACGTCGGCGACCACCGAAACATGGTTGTCTTGACCGGTTACCAGTCACCTGGTACACGCGGTGCCACCCTTGCCAGTGGCAGCGCCACCATTCGCATGCACGGCAAAGATTTGGCGGTCAAAGCAGAAATTGTTCAATTGACCTCTGCCTCTGCACATGCCGATGCCAATCAGTTGCTGGCCTGGCTCAAAAAGACGCCTGCACCTGCCTCGCAGGTGTATGTGGTGCATGGTGAAAATTCAGCAGCGGACTGCTTGCGGCAACGCATCGAACGTGAATTGAATTTGCGCGCTGTGGTGCCTGAGCACGATTCGGTGTGGCCCGCTTGATCAGGTGTCAATCGGCTTGTTGCCGGGCCAGATACACACCACCGACCACCATGACCATGCCCAGCATGGCAAGTTGAGAAAACGATTCCCCAAACAACGCCCACGCCACCAAGGCAGTGCATGGGGGAACCAAATAAAACAAACTCGCGACATTGACTGCACTGCTTTGTCTGATCAACCAGTTCAATAAACTGACCGCCCCCACCGACAGCACCAACACCAACCAAGCCAAGGCGAACACCAACTCGCCAGTGAAATCCATGCGCCCGGTTTCAAACCACCAAGCACCCAAGCCTGTGACAACTGCTGTGGGAATGAACTGCGCAATCACGCCCGTGCGCCAATCGAACGAGGGGCACCATCGCTTTTGGTAAAGCGTGCCAAATGTGATCGCCATCAAGGCGATCACGGCCAAGCTCAATGCTTGCCAAGTAAAGACGGTTCCCATTTTGTTGGCCACCACCAGCGATACGCCAGCCAGACCTGACAACAAACCCAGCCATTGACGCTGACGCACGGTTTCGCCCAACAACCAACCGGCACACACCGCAGTCAATAAAGGCTGAAGACAC
>CANGZG010000050.1 GCA_947458415.1 Comamonadaceae bacterium
CGGTCATCGGTACACAAGTCGCAAACCGTTTTGGCTTTCGGGTCTTCTTTCAATGCACGTCCAATCACGCCGCTGAGCACGCCGTTGTTGTCAGTGATGCGGACTTCACCTTTGGGTTGATGGGTTTCGTCGTCAATCGTGTGCCACACGCCAACAGGTGTCATCTGCGCTTGGGCAGCGATGCCAAATACAGCCGCCAACATGGCAAGGGTTTGTTTCATGGTTTGTCTCCTCAGTAAAGCTTCAAGCAAATACGGCGTCGGTGTCCATCAATACCTCGCTCCCTGATCGGGCAGTCAGCATCAATGACGCGGTTTCGGGGAACAGCCTGGAAAAATAAAACCGCGCGGTCTGCACTTTGGCTTTGTAAAACGGGTCGTTGCTGCCCGCAGAGATTTGTTGCAGGGCCACTTGGGCCATGCGCGCCCAAAAATACCCAAACACCAGATGGCCGGCCACCCGCAAATAATCCACTGCTGCGGCACCCACTTCATCCGCATTGGCCATGGCTTTCATGCCAATCTCGCCAGTGAAACTGGTCATTTGCTGAGCCAACTTTGCCAAGGGCTGAATGAATGGCGCCATCTCTTCATGCCCTGATTCAGCGGCGACCAACTCGGCAATCATCTGGCCGAATTTCTTCAACGTCTCGCCTTGGTTGCCCAATACTTTGCGCCCGAGCAAATCCAAACTCTGAATGGTGTTGGTGCCCTCGTAAATCATGTTGATGCGAGCGTCGCGTACAAATTGCTCCATGCCCCACTCGCTGATAAAACCGTGACCGCCTAAGACTTGCATGCAAGAGGAAGTGGCAATCCATCCGTTGTCGGTGATGAATGCTTTGACAATCGGTGTGAGCATGGCCACCATGTCAGCGGCTTGTTGCCGCACGGCTTCGTTCGGGTGGTTCAACTCTTGATCGATCAACAAGGCGCAATACAAATTCAAGGCCCGCCCACCTTCTGCATACGCTTTGGCGGTCAACAGCATTTTTCGCACATCAGGATGCACCAAGATGCCATCGGCCGGTTGCGACGGCTGTTTCACGCCAGACAAACTGCGGGACTGGATCCGCTCTTTGGCATAGGCCAACGCATTCTGGTAGGCCACCTCGGTCAACCCCAATGACTGCATGCCCACACCGATGCGTGCGGCATTCATCATCACAAACATGGCGGCCAAGCCTTTGTGGGGTTGCCCCACCAATGTGCCGATCGCGCCATCGAGCACCATTTGGCAGGTGGCGTTGCCATGGATGCCCATTTTGTGTTCCAGACCACCGCAATGGATGCGATTGCGTTCGCCCAGCGTGCCGTCTGCATGGACCACATATTTCGGCACCACAAACAAGCTGATGCCTTTGCTGCCTTGCGGCGCATCCGGCAAACGTGCCAACACCAAATGCACGATGTTGCTGACAAAATCGTGTTCACCGGCGCTGATGAAAATTTTGTTGCCTGTCAATGCGTAACTGCCATCAGGCAAGGGTTCGGCTTTGGTGCGCAACAAGCCCAAATCTGTTCCGCAGTGCGCTTCTGTCAAACACATGGTGCCGGTCCATTCGCCACTGGTCAGTTTGGGCAAATACAACTGCTTTTGCGCGTCCGACCCATGCGCATGCAAACACTCGTAAGCGCCGTGGGTGAGGCCGGGGTACATGGTCCACGCTTGGTTGGCACTGTTGAGCATTTCGTAAAAACATTGGTTCACCACCAACGGCAAACCTTGTCCCCCATAAGCAGGGTCGCAACTGAGCGAGGGCCAACCACCTTGCACATATTGTTCAAACGCTTGTTTGAAGCCATCTGGGGTGGTGACTTCGTGGGTGCTGGTGTTCAATTTGCAACCTTGTCGGTCACCCACGGGGTTGAGGGGCAACAACACCTCGGCGGCAAATTTGCCGCCCTCTTCCAATATGGCAGCGATCGTGTCGCTGTCAAGTTCGGCATGCACTGGCAATTCACGCAATTTGGCGGGCAAGTCCAGCACTTCATTCATCACAAACTGCATGTCGCGCAGTGGCGGTTGGTAGGTTGGCATGTTCAATCTTTCAAAGTGGTTGCGCCATAGCGCAAAAGAATGTGTTCAAAACCCTGTTTGGCACGGTTCAGACTCTTGGCCGTCTTTAAGAACCGTGCTTCGTAATGCAAAGCCAATATCAAACCGTGAATTTCAAAGGACATTTGGGTGGCGTCGGTGTCCTGGGCCAAGTGTTTTTCATCGCGGGCTTGCAACACCGACCTGTGCAACGCGGTCAACCAGGTTTTCACCGAACTGGCCAAGGCATCTCTGACCGGCCCGGGTCGATCGTCAAATTCAGCGGCGCCACTGATGTACAAACATCCTGAATCGATTTCAGCACTGGTTCGCAGCATCCAGTTGTTGAACAAGGCTTGCAATCTGGGCAGGCCGCGCGGCAAATTCATCGCTGGAAAAAACACCTCTTGCTCGAATTGGTGGTGGTACTCGCGGATGACCGAAATTTGCAACTCCTCACGCGAGCCGAAATGCGCAAACACGCCCGATTTGCTCATCTTCATCACTTCGGCCAGTGCACCGATGCTCAGGCCTTCGAGCCCAATTTGGGTGGCCAAACCCAACGCCGCCTCCACAATGGCCGATTTGGTTTGCTGACCCTTGTGCAACAAGCGTTGCTTCGACAACGATTTGTCTGCGTCTTTGTTCATGCTGCCCGTGTGGTTCATGGCGCGAGTCTAGCAAAAAAGAACGGTCGTGCTATTTTTAAATAACCCTGTTTAATGCCATGGCTTGCATACACTGTGGCCCATGGAACCCACACGCATACTGGCCATCCGACATGGCGAAACCGACTGGAATGTAGCCAGCCGCATCCAAGGACAAATCGACATTGAACTCAACGCGCAAGGACGATGGCAAGCACAGCAAGTGGCCAAAGCCTTGGCCGATGAAGACATCCACGCGATCTACGCCAGCGATTTAAGCCGTGCTTTCATCACTGCGCAGCACATTGCCTCGCACCATGGCTTGACGGTCCAAACGGCCCAACCTTTGCGCGAGCGGCATTACGGCTTTTTTGAAAGCCAAACATGGGACGAGATACAACAGGCGCATCCGCAAGACGCCTTGCTGTGGCGTGAACGGGACCCGCATTGGACACCCCGTGACGGCGGCGAGAGCCTGGTGATGTTGCACGAGCGTGTCAGTCGCGTACTGCATGACATCGCTTCACAACACCGTGGTCAACACATTGCCTTGGTCAGTCACGGTGGCGTGCTCGATATCTTGTACCGCATGGCCACAGGTCAAGGTTTGCAAGTTGAGCGATCTTGGGGACTGCGCAACACCGCCATCAACCGCTTGCTGTGGACACCGCAAGGTTTGCAATTGGTCGGTTGGGCAGATGAACGTCACTTGGACGCTGGTGCGCGCGAAGAGAGCGGCACTTGAGCGTGGGCTGTGGTCGTTCTCAATCGGTTTCGTTGCCAAACAAACCGGCGGCGTGTTGGGCGGCGGCCGGAGCGGCCACGCCCAAGTGACGATACGCCGCCAAGGTGGCGATGCGACCGCGCGGTGTGCGTTGCAAAAAACCTTGTTGAATCAAAAACGGTTCGATCACGTCTTCGATGGTGTCACGCTCTTCGCCGATGCTGGCCGCGATGTTGTCCAATCCCACCGGGCCACCATCGAAGCGGTGGATCACGGCCTCTAACAATTTGCGGTCCATCAAATCAAAGCCTTGGGCATCGACATCCAACATCGCCAAAGCCGATTCAGCGACAGCACGGCTGATCTGTCCATTGGCTTTGACGTCGGCATAGTCACGCACACGCCGCAACAAACGGTTAGCGATGCGTGGCGTACCGCGCGAGCGTTTGGCAATTTCAAACGCACCTTCTTCGTTCAATGCCGCTTTGAGCAAACCGCCGCTGCGCATCACGATGCGCAACAACTCTTCGGCAGAATAAAACTCCAGCCGAGCGACGATGCCAAACCGGTCGCGCAAAGGGTTGGTCAACATGCCCGCGCGGGTCGTGGCCCCCACCAAAGTGAACGGCTGCAAATCGAGTTTGATGCTGCGCGCGGCCGGGCCTTCGCCAATCATGATGTCAATTTGGTAATCCTCTAAGGCGGGATACAAAATCTCTTCAACCACCGGCGACAAACGGTGGATTTCATCGATGAACAAGACGTCGTTTTTTTCCAAGTTGGTCAACAGCGCCGCCAAGTCTTTGGGTTTTTCCAACACAGGGCCACTGGTTTGTCGCAGGTTCACACCCAGCTCTTGGGCAATGATGTGACTGAGTGTGGTTTTGCCCAGTCCCGGCGGCCCGAACAACAGCACATGGTCCAGCGCTTCTTCACGTTGCCGCGCGGCACCGATGAAGATCTCCAATTGCTCGCGCACTTTGGCCTGCCCGACATAGTCCTGCAACAACTTGGGCCTGAGCGCGCGCTCGATCGCCTCTTCACGGGGATTGACGGGCGCAGCTGACACCACCCGTTTATCGGGGATGAAGTCGTTTGAGAAGCTGTCGGTTTGGATGGTCATGGGTCAGCGCGCCAAGGCTTTCAATGCCTGCTTGATGCCATCGCTGACACCCATCTCGGCAGGCAATTGTTTGCAAGCCGCGGCAGCTTCTTTGTCGCTGTACCCCAGGCTCATCAGTGCTTGCAGGATGTCGTTCTGAGGCGATGGCGTGAGCGTGATCGGGTTGGCACCGAGGTCGCTGCCCATTTTGCCTTTGAGTTCGAGCAGCAAGCGCTCGGCGGTTTTTTTGCCTATGCCGGGAATCTTGACCAATCTACCCGCTTCTTGCAGGCTGATGGCTTGCGCCAGTTCCTCGACACTCAAGCCACTGAGCACACCCAACGCCATGCGCGGGCCCACGCCCGAAATTTTGATCAACTGACGAAAAGCGGCGCGTTCTTCGGCGCTGGCGAAACCATACAAAATTTGCGCATCTTCACGCACCACAAAATGTGTGAGCAAACTGAGTTTGTCGCCGACCGCAGGCAAGTTGTAAAACGTGCTCATCGGGACATCGACTTCATACCCGACACCATGGCAATCCAACACCACCTGGGGTGGATTTTTTTCTATCAAGATGCCACTGAGTTTGCCAATCATGAACTGCGCTGTGCCTGTGAGGTGATGGCTCAATTATCAACGCGAATGCGCCATGCCGATTCGGTCCCTGCCAGACCATGGGTTATGCTTTGCGCTCTGGGCATTCACTCTCGACACCCTCTCATGCATTGCGTCCATTTACTTTGTCCCCGCGCGCCATCGGTGAACCTGAACCGAACAGCGATGCTTCATCGGTCAACCCATTGATACTGCGCCACCAATTCAGCCCCTCCAGCAATACCAGATTAGGGCATGTCTGCGGTGCACTGGACGAGCATTTGCGCACCATCGAAACCGCGCTGCAAGTCAAGATCGCGCACAGCCACGAAAAATTCAAAATCGACGGCAACAAAACCAACGCCACACGCGCTTTAGAAATATTGCAAGCCTTGTACGAGCGTGCCGCCAAGCCCATACCCAAAGAACACGTGCAGTTGATGTTGGCGGGTGATTCGCAGATGGCGTCTGCAGACAACGTCTTGCTGTCAAGCCGGCGCAACGAAGTGCGGGCCCGCACACCCACCCAAGCCTTGTATTTGGACAACATTGCCAAGCACGACATCACTTTTGGCATTGGGCCAGCCGGCACAGGCAAAACCTATTTGGCAGTGGCCAGCGCGGTGGAGGCGCTTGAGCGCAACGCGGTGCAGCGCATCATCCTCACGCGCCCTGCAGTGGAAGCGGGTGAGAAATTGGGTTTCTTGCCTGGCGACCTGGGCCAAAAAGTAGACCCTTACCTTCGACCTTTGTACGACGCTTTGTACGAACTCATGGGGTTTGACAAAGTGCAAAAAGCCTTTGAACGCAGCGCGCTTGAAATTGCACCGCTGGCCTTCATGCGCGGACGCACCTTGAACAATGCGTTCATCATTTTGGACGAGGCGCAAAACACCACGCCAGAGCAAATGAAAATGTTTCTCACCCGCATCGGCTTTGGTGCCAAAGCGGTGGTCACCGGCGACGTGAGCCAAATCGATTTACCCAAAGGCAGCCCGAGCGGATTGGTGGATGGTGAACGTGTTTTGCGCCGGGTTGACGGCATTGCCATCACGCATTTCACCAGCAAAGATGTGGTGCGCCACCCATTGGTTGCCCGCATTGTCGACGCCTACGACAAACAACGCAAAGCGGCGGGATGAATGGCGCTCAAGCAGTTGGCTTTGTCATTGCAATTCGGTGATATTGGGCTTGCCGCCAAGCACCGTGCAGCGTTACCCAGACATTGGGTGAGCCGATGCATTCGCCATGCGTTGCAACTGGACGGGCAGATCACTGTGCGCATCGTGAGCGAAGAAGAAGGCCGCGCACTCAACGCCAGTTACCGTGGCAAGGACCACGCCACCAACGTGTTGACATTTGACTACCAACACACGCCAGTGGTGATGGCTGACTTGGTGCTTTGCGCGCCAGTGGTGGCTGCAGAAGCCAAAGCCCAAGGCAAAACATGGCGGGCGCACTATGCGCATTTGCTGGTACATGGGACGCTGCATGCGCAAGGCTGGGACCATGAAACTTCGCTCAAAGCGGCGAAAGCCATGGAAGCATACGAAGTGCAACTGCTGGCGGGGCTAGGGATTGACAATCCCTATCGATAAAAATCGCGGCTTTAAAGTTTATGCACGCCGCTGAGTTTTGCCAAAGTTTTATCAAAACTGCCCAAGGGCGTGTGACCAGCTTTGCGTGCGATTTCAAGCACCATGCAATCAGAAAACCCCAGCGCAGGCTTGGCTTTGAAATGCGCCAAAGCCGCTTTGACCACATCGGCATCTTGTAGCACCAGACTTTCATGGGACCGCAGCAACTCAAGTGCAGCTGCCAATTGCGCTGGGGTGCGCTGATACACCGCATCAAGCACCCACACAGTTTCCACCAACACCAGGTGCGACACCCAAGCGCCTTTGCTGATGAAACTGTCTGCGGCTTTCGCCTGCTTTACCTCGTCTCTCACCAACAAACGAACCAGCACATTGGTGTCAATGGCGTACATGTTTCTTTTGAATAAAGCTGCGAATCGCTTGTTTGCTGTCTGGCGCGCCAGCGGTTTTCGGGGGCGCTGATTTGCCAAACAAGGCTTGGTGAACATCTGTCGTGGTGTGTGTCACGGCACGTTCCACCCACATACGCTCACCCTCCTGCACCCACAGCAAAGTGGCGCCGGGGCTGAGGCTGAGGAACTGACGCACTGAGGCAGGCACTGACACCTGACCTTGCGCTGTTAATTTGGATGGCTTGGAACTCATGTGCATACATTATCACATTACCCCGGTAATGTAAATCAATCCATCAACCGCACGCGAACGGTTTTGCCTTTGATACGTCCTTGAGATAAACGCTGAACTGCTTCATCCGCAATGCTTTTGTCCACGGCCACATAGGTGGAAAATTCATTCACATTGATTTTGCCGATTTGCGCTGCGCTGAACCCTGCTTCACCTGTCAACGCACCCAGCACATCGCCCGGACGGATTTTTTCTTTGCGTCCTCCCACAATCTGCAGCGTTTTCATGGGCGCGGTGAGTCTGCCACCCGGGGTGGGCGTCAAGGTATCTAACTTGGCCCAGTTCGATGCCATGTTTTGCAGCAATTCAATGCGGCCAACGGCGCCCATCTCATCCAAACTGGCCAAGGTGAGCGCCAAACCCTGCGCATCGGCGCGCCCCGTGCGTCCAATGCGGTGGATGTGAATCTCTGCATCAGGGGTGACATCCACGTTGATGACCGCGCTGAGTTGGCTGATGTCCAAGCCACGAGAAGCGACATCGGTTGCCACCAACACCGAGCAACTGCGGTTGGCGAATTGCACCAGCACCTGGTCACGCTCACGTTGCTCGAGCTCACCGTACAACGCCAATGCATCAAACCCTTGCGCCTGCAACACCGCCAACAATTCACGACACTGTTGTTTGGTGTTACAAAACGCCAGCGTGGACTCGGGCCGAAAATGGTTGAGCAACAATGACACGGCATGCAAACGTTCGTCCTCTCGCACCTCATAAAACAGCTGCTTGATTTTGTCAGCGGCATGCACCGTTTGAACCTTGACCGTTTGCGGTTGACGCATGAATTGCGCTGACAATTTGCCAATGCCCTCCGGGTAAGTGGCAGAAAAAAGCAAGGTCTGGCGCTGCGCTGGGCATTGCTTGATCAGTTGCGCGATGTCATCGAAAAACCCCATGTCCAACATGCGATCGGCCTCGTCAAGCACCAAGGTTTTGACCGAATCCAAGCGTAAATGGCCCCGCGACAGGTGATCCAAAATGCGCCCGGGCGTGCCCACCACCACATGCGCCCCGTGTTGCAAACTTTGCTCTTGTCCGCGCAACGCCACACCACCACACAGCGTCACCACTTTGATATTGGGTATCGCACGCGCCAACCTTCGGATTTCGGTGGTGACCTGGTCCGCGAGTTCACGGGTGGGACACAACACCAAGGCTTGAACCGAATGGAAATTGGCTGTGAGCTTCTCCACCAATGGCAATCCAAACGCTGCTGTCTTGCCACTGCCCGTGCTGGCTTGCGCAATCACATCCTGCCCGGCAAGCGCCAGCGGCAAACTGGCTTGTTGGATCGGTGTCATCTCGGCATAGCCGAGTTGATCGAGGTTGTTGAGCGTGTCGGGAGTAAGCGAGAGCGTGCGAAAAGAGATGGTCATGCGGTGATTATCAACCTACCTGTTTGGGTAAGTTGAACCCACAGCGTTATTTCAAATCCCTCACATCATCAAAATGCGCTTCGACATCGCTGGGCAACAATTGAATCGTGGCACGCAAGCCTGGTACTGCGCTCATGAGCGCTTGCTCGACGCTGGTTCGCAACGCCGCTGCACGTCCCAATGACCAACTGGCTGGCATGTGCATGTGCATGTCCACAAACCGACGTTGCCCCGCTTGGCGGGTCGTGAGGTGGTCAAAGCGAATGATGTCCATGTCACCGCGCGAATGCGAAAACCCTTCGAGCACTTCATTGATTTGCGCCAGTACTTGCGGATCGACCGCTTCATCCATCAAGCCTTGCGATGAGCGCCAAATCAGCTCGATGCCTTCTTTCAAAATGTTCAACGCCACACAGATGGCCACCACCGCATCCAACCACAACCAACCCGTGAACAGCACCAGCAGCAAACCCACCACCACACCGGCTGAAGTCCAGACATCGGTGACCAAGTGCTTGGCATCCGCCTCGAGCGCAATCGAACGTTGTTGCTTGGCGACTTTGAACATGACCCATGCCAGCAAGCCATTCAACGCGGAACTGGCCACAGACAAACTCAAACCCCACCCCAACTCCACGACCGGTTGCGGGTCAAACAATCGGTGTACCGACGCCCAAATGATGGCGGCAGCAGCACCCATGATCAGCACACCTTCAAAGCCAGACGAAAAATACTCTGCTTTATGGTGGCCATACGGGTGTTCTTCGTCAGCCGGTTGCTGGGCCACCGTCACCATCATCAACGCAAAGATGGCGCTGGCCAAATTCACAAACGACTCCATCGCATCCGACAGCAGTCCCACGGAATCGGTCAAGTACCAAGCCCAGGTTTTCATGACGATGGTGATGACTGCCACCACCACCGAGGTCCACAGCAAATGGCGCGCCGAGAGTGTCAATAACCAGTCATTCAATTTGTTCATTGCTGGGATGCCGGTGGTGATTTGAATCGTTCAAGCGGTCAAATGCACACGCGCGAATTTGCGTTTACCCACTTGCACCACATACACACCAGCATTGAGTTTCAATGCTTTGTCGCCAACCACGCTGCTGTCAATTCGCACGCCGTTGCCTTCGATCAGTCGCCCGGCCTCACTGGTGGATGGTGCCAATCCGGCGTTTTTCAGCAAGGCGGTGATCGTTAAAGGTGCACCGCTCAAATGCACATCCGGGATGTCATCTGGAATGCCGCCTTTGCTGCGATTCACAAAATCCTGCTCGGCGCTGTCTGCAAGCGAGACAGAATGAAAACGCGCGGTGATTTCTTTGGCCAACGCCACTTTCGCGTCGCGCGGGTTGCGGCCTTGCATCACTTCGTTTTTCAGCGCTTGAATGGCGCTCAGGCTTTGAAAACTCAACAACGTGTACCAGCGCCACATCAATTCGTCGCTGATGGACAGGACTTTGGCGAACATGGTGTTAGGGTCTTCGGTGATACCGATGTAGTTGTTTTTGCTTTTGGACATTTTGTCCACGCCATCCAAGCCTTCAAGCAGCGGCATGGTCAAAATGCATTGCGGTTCTTGCCCATATTCGGCTTGCAAATGCCGTCCCATGAGCAAATTAAACTTTTGATCGGTGCCACCCAACTCGAGATCACTCTTCAATGCCACGCTGTCATAGCCCTGCATCAACGGGTATAAAAACTCATGCACGCTGATGGATTGGCCACTGTGAAAACGCTTGTGGAAATCATCACGCTCCATCATGCGCGCCACGGTGTAGCGCGAAGCGAGTTGAATCATGCCGCTGGCGCCCAAGGGTTCGCTCCACTCGCTGTTGTAGCGAATCTCGGTGCGCTCTGGGTCCAGCACCATGCTGGCTTGTTTGTAATAGGTGTCGGCGTTGTGTTTGATTTGTTCCGGGGTCAGTGGCGGGCGCGTGGTGTTGCGCCCGGACGGGTCGCCGATCAAGGAAGTGAAATCGCCAATCAAAAAAATGACTTGGTGTCCCAAATCCTGCAGTTGGCGCATTTTGTTGAGCACCACGGTGTGACCGACATGGATGTCTGGCGCGGTCGGGTCCAGCCCCAGTTTGATGCGCAAGGGCTGACCGTTGGCCTCGTGCCTTTGCAATTTCTTGACCCACTCATCCCGTGGCAGCAATTCCTCGCAACCGCGCAACGACACGGCCAAGGCTTGCTCGACTTGCGGCGACAGCGAGGTTTGGTTCTTAGATGCTTGATTCATAAGTGATTTTGGGCTTGTTGCCTTGGCGTCAGGCTTGTATACTCTCACGCTTTGTGCCGCACCCTAGGTGGTGCGGTGGTCAGCGGACGATTCAATTCTAAAGCGCGGGGTTTTTTGACCCAGGCGCGATGCTTGTGGACTTTCAGTTTTGCCTCACTCAGACGATTTCATTGTGACCGAACACCAGACACGCACCCACCCTTGGACACTGCGTTGGGTGGTGCTGGGTGTCATGCTGGTCAGCGGCGCCTTCGCCGTGGCCGGTTTTGGCAACCTTGACCAAGGCACGGTCACCATCCGCCCTTTGGTGGAGTCAGTCTCGAACTTGAGCCTCGACAGCCAGATCAACAGCCTTGGCAAAGACAAATTACGCCTCTACCGCACCGACACCTCCCGCGCGACGGACACGGCTGAATCCATGCTGTCGCGTTTAGGCGTGTCGGACAAAACCGCTGCCGACTTCATGCGCAGCCACCCCTTGGTGCGTGACAGCTTGCTTGGCAAACAGGCCCGCTTGCTGCAAGCCGAAGTGGATGACGACAACCATTTGCTCAAACTGACCGCACGTTGGGCCACGGAGAGCAATGAAACTTTCCAGCGCTTGGTGATCGAGCGCACCGAGCAAGGCTTGAGTGCATACCGCGACACCGGTGAATTCAAACCCTCCGTGCGCTTGTCTGGTGGCGTGATTCAAACCTCGTTGTTCGCTGCCACCGATGAAGCACGCATCCCCGACAGCATCGCGGTTCAATTGGCAGACATCTTCTCCGGCGACATCGACTTTCACCGTGCATTGCGCAAGGGAGACCATTTCAGCGTCAGCTACGAGTCGCTCGAGGCCGACGGTGAAGTGCTCAAATCAGGCAAGGTATTGAGCGCCGAGTTTGTCAACAAAGGCAAATCGCACCAAGCCATGTGGTTCCAAGACAGTCCGCAAAAACCGGGTGGCTATTACAACTTGCAAGGCCAAAGTTTGCGGCGCACTTACCTGGCCTCGCCTTTGGCCTTCTCGCGTGTGAGCAGCGGCTTTAGCATGCGCTTTCACCCCATCTTGCAAACATGGCGTGCGCATTTGGGCGTGGACTATGCGGCGGCCAAGGGCACGCCGGTGCGCAGCGTCGGAACCGGTGTGGTGCAAAGCGCGGGCAACATGGGCGGCTATGGCAATGCCGTGGTCATCAAACACAACAACGGCCACACCACGCTGTATGCGCACCTGAGCAAAATGTTGGTCAAGCGTGGTCAGTCGGTGGCGCAAGGGCAAACCTTGGGCTTGGTTGGTGCCACTGGCTGGGCCACTGGCCCTCATCTGCATTTTGAATTCCGCGTCAATGGCGCGCACAAAGACCCGGCCATGCTCGCGCGCCAAAGCGAATCCACCCCCGTGCCTGTCCACGCCCGTGATGAATTCAACCGCCAAGCCACCCAAGTTGCTCGGCAATTGGCCTCGGTTGCGGTGGCTTTCACAGACAACACGCCCTGACCGACAGCCATGTCCACGCTTTACATTGGCGTGATGTCTGGCACCTCTCTCGACGGCGTAGACGCCGTGCTGGCTGATTTTTCAAACGGTGTCCAAGTACGCGGTCATCAGGCGCTACCGTTTGACGATTCCTTGCGAGAAACCTTTTTCCAACTGAACCAGTCCGGCCCAGACGAACTGCATCGGGCTGCGCTGTCAGCCAATGCGCTGGCCAGGCTCTATGCGCAAGCGGTTCAACGATTGCTCGTCCAAACGGGCGTGGCTGCGACCGAAGTCGCGGCCATCGGTGCGCACGGGCAAACCGTTCGACACCAACCGGGCCAATACGATGGCACGGGCTACACCTGGCAAATCAACAACCCTTCATTGCTCGCTGAACTCACCGGCATTCGGGTGGTGGCCGACTTTCGCAGCCGAGACTTGGCAGCAGGCGGCCAAGGCGCACCTCTCGTGCCCGCGTTTCATCACCACCTGTTTGCGCCGCTGGGTCACAGTGTGGCTGTGCTCAACATCGGTGGCATCTCAAATGTCAGTTTGCTTTCCCCGCACGAGGTGCGCGGCTTTGATTGCGGTCCAGGCAATGTGCTGCTTGACCATTGGTGCCAACGTCACACGGGTCAAGCTTTCGATCTTGATGGCGCGTGGGCCGCCACTGGCCAAGTCCACACGCCTTTGCTGTCACATTTACTGCGCGAACCGTTCTTGCAGCAATCGCCACCAAAAAGCACAGGGCGCGACTTGTTCCATGGGGATTGGCTCAACACACAACTGCAAAGTTTTGAACCGCTGGCTGCAGCAGATGTTCAAGCCACACTGACCGCTTTCACCGCGCAGATTTGCGTCAATGACATCCAACGGCATGCGCCGGAAGTAAGCCGTGTGCTGGTGTGTGGCGGCGGGGCTTACAACCGTTACTTGATGCACAGGCTGCAGCAAGGCTTGCCAGCCATGACCGTGAGTTCCACCGAAGCCGTCGGTTTGCCGCCCCTGCAAGTGGAGGCCGCCGCGTTTGCTTGGTTGGCACAACAAACCTGCATGCATTTGCCCGGCAATTTACCCGGGGTCACCGGTGCGGCAGGGTTGCGTGTGCTTGGCGGTGTCTATCCCGCCTAAACAAAAAAGCCGGGAAGGTTCCCGGCTTTTTTGGTTGTTGTGGGTGGGTTACGCCGAGAAGGAAGACCCGCAACCGCAAGTGGTGGTGGCGTTCGGGTTTTTGATCACGAACTGCGCCCCTTGTAAATCTTCTTTGTAATCGATTTCCGCGCCCAACAGGTATTGGTAGCTCATGGCATCGATCAACAAAGAGACGCCGTTTTTGGACATGGTGGTGTCGTCTTCATTGGTGATTTCATCAAAGGTGAAACCATATTGGAAACCTGAGCAACCGCCACCTTGCACGAACACCCGCAATTTCAATTCAGGGTTGCCTTCTTCGGCGATCAAATCAGCCACCTTGGCGGCCGCGCTGTCTGTGAAGACAATGGGTTCAGGCATGACTGTGGTTACGGTTTCGGCTAAGGCACTCATGACACGCTCCATCACAAAATTTTCAACGGTTAATAGTAACCTATTTCAGTCAACAATCCGCCAAGCAAGGTTATCTGTGCCGCCAGCCCCCCAAACCCCATGGCCCATGAAAAAACCGCCCGAACCAAGGTGCGGGCGGTTTGGCACAGACCGAAGTCTGCGATGGGTATCAGCGTTTGCTGAACTGCTTGCGGCGACGGGCGCCGTGCAAACCCACTTTTTTACGTTCCACTTCACGCGCATCGCGGGTGACAAAACCAGCGGCTGACAGCGCGGGCTTGAGGGTTGCGTCGTAATCGATCAAAGCACGTGTGATGCCGTGGCGGGCTGCGCCAGCCTGACCGGATTCACCGCCGCCTTGGACATTGATTTGGATGTCAAAGCTTTCAGCGTGCTGGGTCAAAAACAGGGGTTGCTTGGCAATCATGATCGAGGTTTGACGACCGAAATACTCGGCGATGTCTTTGCCATTGACCGTGATCTTGCCGGAGCCTTTTTTGAGAAACACACGCGCCACGCTGGATTTGCGACGGCCGGTGCCATCGTTCCATTCACCAATCATTTCATAGCTCCTTAGATGTCCAGCGCTTTAGGCTGTTGGGCGGTATGGGGATGCTCGGCACCGCCGTACACCTTGAGCTTTTTGATCATGGCAA